>CAZSVW010000057.1:0-7986 GCA_964610485.1 Candidatus Hydrothermarchaeota archaeon
AATCCTGTGGTAGGAAGAAAAAAGAAAGGCGATTTTAAAGATGAAGTAATCTTGGTTGCTTATGATGAGCTTATAAAACATTATTATTTAAAAGAACGAGCAGTAATGAGTGTTCTTCATACAGAGATGAGATATGCTGGTCCTAAAGAGGCTATACACCATGCCATAATAAGGAAAAATTTCGGTTGCACTCATTTCATTATCGGTAGAGACCATGCGGGTGTAGGTAATTACTATGAGCCTTTTGCCGCTCATAAGATTTTTGATGAATTTCCTGATTTAGGAATAACTCCTATATTTTTCCGTTCCTTTTTTTACTGTAAAAAATGCAAAAGTATCGTAAATGAAAAAACCTGCCCTCATGCTGATGATGATCATATTAATTTTAGTGGAACAAAAATAAGAGAATATTTAAATAAAGGAAGGATTCCCCCAGAGTCAATGATGCGGCCCGAAGTGGCAAAAGTTATACTATCATTTAAAAAGCCATTTGTTGAATAAAAAAGGAGTATTTATGAAAGGATTTACCATTTGGTTTACGGGATTATCTGGGTCAGGGAAGAGTACAATAGCACGAATAGTTTATAACAAATTGAAAAAAGAGGGATACAAGGTAGAATTGTTGGATGGTGATGTGATAAGGACAAATTTAAGTAAAGGATTGGGATTTACCAAGGAAGATCGTGACGAAAACATAAAGCGAGTTGGTTTTGTATGCGATTTACTTACACGGAATGGGGTCATTGCTATTGCTGCATGTATTTCTCCCTATCGTAATGCTCGTCGACTTAATCGAGAAAGAATAAAAAATTTTGTGGAAGTTTTTACTCGCTGTCCTCTTGATGTTTGCATTAAAAGGGACCCCAAGGGTAACTATAAAAAGGCTCTTGCTGGCCAAATAAAGAATTACACAGGTATTGATGATCCTTATGAAGAACCAGAGAATCCTGAGGTAATTCTGGATACAGATAAAGAATCCCCTCAGGAGTGTGCTCAGAAAGTTTTAGATAAACTAAAAGAGTTACATTATATAGAAGAGAAGAAAGAGATTCAGATTTCTAAAGAGGAAGAAGAAAAAATTAAAGAACGTCTAAAATCATTAGGTTATCTGTGATATTTAATTTAAGAAAAACAGGAATTAGATAAGAATTTTAGAAAGGTAAGATTTTTGACTTTAAAGAAAGTTGAAAATATTTTAGGGATAAATTATGGTTGAGTCCCACAAAAGAAGTGTTGCAAAAGCAATTTCTTGGAGAATATTGGCTACTTTAACTACGGTAACAATTGTATATATCTTTACTCATAAATTAGTTCTTGCGATGGAGGTAGGATTAGTTGAAGCTATTGCAAAAATGGTTGTGTATTATCTGCATGAACGTGGTTGGAACAAATTGAAATGGGGTAAAGTTACACATCCCTTGGAAAAATTAGCAGTTAAAAAAGAGCTTACTACCGAAGATATGGAAAAAGTTAAAGCTCAGTTAAGAGAGATGGGATATATCGATTAAGAGAGATAGAAAAAAGAGAATGCAAATAGCTATAAAAGAGAGATGTTTTTCAGAAAAAATAGTAAAAAAGTATTTGTAATTGGCTTAGACAGTACTCCGGCAAAACTTCTTTTTGAAGATTTTAAAGAAGAACTTCCAAATTTAAGAAAGATGATAGAAGAGGGAACGTATGCGAATTTCCGTTCAACTCATCCTCCTATAACAATTCCTGCTTGGATGAGTATATGTTCGGGCAAGACTGCTGGAGAGATGGGAGTATATGGATTTAGGACAAGAACTAACAATTCCTACACTAAATTTGATATTTCCACCTCATTTAAATTTAAAAATGTAGAGAAGATATGGGATAAATTGGCAAAACATGGAAAAAAGAGCATTTTAGTTGGTATCCCTCCTACATATCCTCCCTACCCAATAGATGGCTGTATGGTTTCAGGATTTATATGTCCTAATTCAGAAAAAGAGTATACATATCCTGAAAGTTTAAAGAAAGAAATTGAGAGAGTTTGTGGTGAATATATTTTTGATGTTGTATTCAGAACTGAAGAGAGAGATAAATTAATCCAAAATGTTTGGGAAATGACAGAGGAAAGATTTGCAGTTATTGAGTATTTAGTAAAGAATAAAAGATGGGATTTCTTTATGTTTGTTGAGATAGGCGTTGATAGAGTTCAACATGCTTTTTGGAAATATTATGACCCCTCCCACCCACTTTACCAACCCAATCATAGATACAAAAATGTGATTCTTGATTACTATAAACTCATTGATAAAAGAATTGGGCGTATTTTATCTTTGCTTGATAAGAATACAGTTATTTATGTAATTTCAGATCATGGTGCAAAAGCAATGAAGGGGTCATTTTGCCTAAATGAGTGGTTAATAAAGGAAGGTTATTTAGTGTTAAATAAATATCCCCAGAATGTAGTTCCACTTGAGGAGTTAGATGTTAACTGGTCTAAAACTCGTGCCTGGGGTTGGGGAGGATACTATGGTCGGATATTTATTAATAAAAAAGGACGTGAGAAACAGGGAATAGTAGATGAAGAGGATTATGAAAAATTACGAAATGAGTTAATAATTAAGCTGGAGAGAGAAAAAGATAAGTTTGGTAGAACTTGGAATACAAAAGTTTACAAACCGGAAGAACTTTATAATATTTTAGAAGGCGACTACCCTGATCTTATGGTTTATTTTGACGATTTAGCTTACAGAAGTGCGGGCACTGTCGGTCATAAGAAGTTATTCTTGGATGAGAATGATACCGGTCCTGACGATGCTATGCATGATTGGGAAGGAGTGTTTGTAAGATACGATCCAAGGGAGAAGGGAAGAGGTAAAAAAGAAACTATGAGCATTCTTGATTTTAAGGCAAATATAATGGAAACTATGAATATCGGATAATTATGAGTTTTATACCGGAAGAGTTTCCTATTGAGCAATTAATTAATATAGCTATATGCGCGGGCAAGCACATAATAGAGATTTACAATAAAAGAGATATTTCCATCGAGATGAAAAAAGATAAAACTCCTTTAACTGCAGCAGATAGAATCTCCCAGGAAATTATTGTTGAAAGATTAAGAAAGATTACTCCCAACATTCCTATTATTTCTGAAGAAGCTGCAAAAGTTCCCTATCAAGAAAGAAAAAGGTGGAGATACTTTTGGCTTGTTGATCCTTTAGATGGCACAGAGGAGTTTATAGCCCGAAATGGAGAATTTACGGTAAATATTGCTTTAATTGAGAAAAATAGACCTATTTTAGGAGTAATTTTTGCTCCTACTAAGGGCTTGATATATTTTGCCAAGAAAGACAAAGGTGCATATAAATTAGAAAGTTTTCATTCTAAAGATACACCTAGTTTAGATACCGCACAGAAACTACCTCTAAGTGGTGGAAGAAAAGCTTTAAGAGTAGTGGTTAGCCGTTCTCATAATCTTAAAGAGACAAAAAAGTATATAGAGAAGTTAAAAAGCTATCATCCAGAGATTACAACTATTTCTGTGGGTAGTTCTATAAAATTTTGTTTAGTTGCTGAAGGTAGTGTGGATATTTATCTTAGATTTGGAAGAACTATGGAATGGGATACAGCCGCAGGTCAGATAATTATTGAGGAGGCAGGAGGAAAGGTGGTAGAGATTAACTCCAATGATATACTTAAGTATAACAAGGAAAGTCTATGCAATAATTCATTTGTTGCCTATAGAGATAAAAGGAGGGGGAGCTTATAGCTTTTGTAGCATTCTATCTTTTTAAAAAAGGGTAGGGAGTTTGTGCGCCTCAATAGAAAATAGAACTAATCACACTCGCCGGGTGTGTAATGGTGTAAATAAACGTGTCAACTTGTAAGTTTACAAATCAAGCAATGTTTGTTTTGTCGACTTAAGTTTACAATTTTCTTGACACTATGCCATTCTTTACTGTATTGACAGATTTATTGTGTAGTAATAAAATATTGTTCATCATATGAACACAGTTTATCGTATTTATGCATCAAGAATTTTATAAAACAAGTAACATAGAGGGAGAAAGTTTTCTAAATCTGAATTCTAAAGATCAGCTAAAAGCAGAGGTATTCTATCTTCTTTCTGAGCTTTCCAAATCTCCTGAGATTACTCAGCGTCAACTTTCCTCAAAGTTAAATATTTCCTTAGGTAAAACCAATTACCTTTTACGGAAGCTTATAAAAAAGGGATTGATAAAAGTGAAGAGTTTTTCGTGCCACCCTGGTAAAATCAAGAAGATAAGCTATATATTAACCCCTAAGGGTTTTAAAGAAAAAGTTCGTTTAACTTTCCATTTCTTAAAACGAGCCAAAGCAGAGTATAATTACTTGAAACAGGAATGGGAGAAGGTTAGGGAGAGAGCAAGAGAGGGTATATAATTTCTGAAAAGAGGGAAAAAGAAAACTGCTCATTCTTTTTGATATAATGTCTTATTGATTACAATAGACAAAAATATAATGATTTGTCGATCAAGATAAATATGTTCGAAAAAGATGTAATTTTTAGAGATATTATCTGACTGGAATCTATGTGGAAAAGATCTACCTAAAATAAGGAGTTGATCGTTTTGGTAACAATACATAGCGAGAAAACAAATATTCTATTAATAATTCAGGCAAGAATGAGTTCAAATAGGTTGCCTGGGAAAGTCTTAAAACTTATAAATGGAATTCCTTTAGTGATGTTTGTATATAAAAGGTGTTCATCTGTATTTAAACATAGAACAATAATAGCTACTTCAGAGTCTTCCTCTGATGATGACCTTTATGAGTTTTGTCTAAAGAATGATATGTGGGTGGAGAGGGGTAACTTAGAGAATGTACTTTTTAGATTTATCAAGATCGGAGAAAAGTTTAAGGCAAAATATATAATAAGAGTATGTGCAGATACTCCTTTTGTGGATATATATCTTGCTGTAGAAATGCTTAATATACTTATTAATGAAGAGCTTGATTATGTTGCTCCTAATAAAAAAGGTTGTGCTTCGTGCTTTTTTTCAGAAGTAGTTAGGCTCGATGCATTAAAGAAGGTAATGGAAGAAGCAGATAATCCATTGTATCTTGAACATGTAACAAAGTATATTGTAGATAATCCATCAAAGTTTTCTTTAAAATTCTTAGAAGTAAACTTGATGCCAGATTTCATTAGGGGGGTTAGGCTTACTATAGATTATCCAGAAGATCTTGTTTTGGCTGAAGATGTATTGAGTAAAATTCCGAAAGATAAAAAAATTACATTTTATTCGGAAGATGTTTTAACTGCTGTAAAACAAGTGTTATTT
The DNA here is from genome assembly GCA_964610485.1 of Candidatus Hydrothermarchaeota archaeon. Classification (GTDB taxonomy): domain Archaea; phylum Hydrothermarchaeota; class Hydrothermarchaeia; order Hydrothermarchaeales; family CAZSVW01; genus CAZSVW01. The sequence continues at coordinate 5,298 of CAZSVW010000057.1, forward strand.
GATAGGAGCAATATATGAACTGGAAAGTACTTCTCCTATATTATATTGTAGCTTCAGGGATATGGAGTTTACTTCTTAAAATTTCTTCAGTTAGACTGGGTTGGAAGCCTACTTTAATATATTGCTGGATAGGATATTCTCTTGTGTATGTTATCTACCCTCTAAGGCATGTTGATTTTGGTTGGAACAAATATTATTTTACAGCATTGATAGCAGGAGTAATAGCAGCAGTGGGAACTATTGCATTCTATAAAGCACTTGTTACAGGACCTATTTCTTGGATAATTCCATTGTCCAGTTTATATATATTAATTGCTGTAATTTTAGGAATATTACTACTGAAAGAGCCTCTATCTTTCAGACTTGGTTTGGGAGTTATTTTTGCGCTGATTGCAGTTATATTGTTGTCTTCAGGATGAATATGAATATTTTAGAAAATCCCCCACAATTTCCTTTAAGGCTTGAGATAGAATTAGCGAGTGCGTGTAATCTGAGGTGTGTATATTGTCCAAGAAAATATCTGGATAACCTGAAGGGCTTTATGGATTTTGGACTTTTTAAGAAAATAGTTGATGAGGCAGCAAGGTATCCAAACACGATAATTGTTTTACATAGGAGAGGAGAGAGTTTGTTACATCCACAGTTTGCTGAAATTTGTAAATACGTTCAAGGCAAATTTAAAGAGATTCAAATTGCTACAAATGCTACATTGCTTGATGAGGAGAAATCAAAATTATTGATAGAGACAGTAACTTTTATTTCCTTTAGTATAGATGTTCCAGAGGTTTTTGATAAGACTCGTATTCCAGCCAAATATAAAGACGTTGAAAAGAATATTTTGAGATTTTTAAATTTAAATAATGGAAGGGTAAGAACCCAGGTTTCTATGGTCAAGACAGCTACTACTCCAGAAGAGAATGTAGAATTATTCAAAAGGATATGGCATGCTAAGGTTGATAGAATCAGGATATATGAAGAACATTCTATAGACGGAAAATTTGGGAAATTGGCAAGGTCAAGAGAAAATAGGGTTCCTTGTGTGATGCCTTTTTATGAGATGCTTATCTATGACGATGGTAGAGTGGGTAGATGCAATCATGATTGGGATTCATCTCCTATGGGAGATGTAAATAAGTCTTCCATAAAAGATATCTGGCATAGTGATAAGTATAAGGACTTACGCAGACAACATCTTCGCATGGAAATTACAGATGAACAGTGTAAAAATTGTGATAGCTGGTATCCTAAGGTAGGATTTCAAGAGACTGGAGAGGTGTTAGAATGAAATTTAACTTTATTCCGCTTTCAAGGCCTTTTATCACAGATGATGAGATTATTGCAGTAAAAGAGGTGTTGGAGTCAGGTTTTTTAACTACTGGTAGAAAAGTAGAAGAGTTCGAAAGCCAGTTTGCCCGGTTTATAGGAGATGATATTTACGCTGTAGCCTTAAGTTCCTGCACAGCAGGATTATTTTTATCCTTATTAGTTTGTGGAGTTAAGGAAGGGGATGAGGTAATAGTTCCCACCTGGACATTTGTTGCTACTTCCCATGTGGTTTTATGGTGTGGTGCAAGACCTGTTTTGTGTGATGTAGAGGAAGAGACGCTGAATATAGATGTAGGCCAAATGGAAAGACTGGTTACTTCCAGGACAAAGGCAATTATCCCGGTACATTTTGCAGGATATCCTTGCAAAATGGATGAAATAGTGAATATAGCAAATAGATATAGGTTAATGGTAATAGAGGATGCTGCTCATGCTATTGGGACTGAATATAAAGGGACTAAGATAGGGAATTTTGGTCATACGACTTGTTTTAGCTTTTATGCTACGAAGAATTTAACTACTGCTGAAGGTGGAATGGTTGTGTCAAAGGACAGAGATGTAATAGAAAAGATAAGAAAATTAAGTTACTTTGGTATAAATAAGGAGGCATTTTTCCGATACACACAAAAGGGCAGTTGGTTCTATGAAGTAGAAGATTTAGGATATAAATTTAACATGGATAATATCCATGCTGCAATAGGATTGGTTCAGTTAAAAAAGGTGGAAAAGATGAATGCAAGGAGAAGAGAAATTGCCAATATGTACAGAGAGGCTTTTTCTTCCAATCCGAATATAAAATTGTTTGAGGATTTGCCTATGCATCGTCACAGCTATCATTTATTTCCTATAAGGATAAATAGAAAGGTTATAAGGAGGGATGAATTTATTTTAAAATTGAAAGAACGGAATATTGGTTGTAGTGTACATTTTATTCCTCTACATTTACATCCATTTTATAGTAGAAAGTTTAATAAAGATATGTTTCCTGTTGCAAATAAAGTATATCAAGAGGTAGTATCTTTGCCAATCTATCCCCAAATGCGAGATGAAGATGTTTATTATGTAATTGAGAATGTCAATAAGTTATTAAGCTGAGGAGGTAAAAATGGATTTTTTTGATAATAAGATGGCAGGAATCTGGGGACTGGGATATTTGGGTTATACTACGATGTTGAGACTTCAAAAGAGAGGATTTTCTATTAGGGCATATGATTTTACCAGACAAAGGGAATTGTTTGCCAAAAAAAAATATCCAGATGAAGATCAAAGGATTTCATGGTCAAAAATGAGATATTTACCTCCATTAGATTTTTCAAAAGTAAAGGTGGTAAAATATGTACGAAATATGTTTAAGGATATTGCT
>CAZSVW010000058.1:0-4262 GCA_964610485.1 Candidatus Hydrothermarchaeota archaeon
AAACTTTCCTCCGGCGTGCAAAGTTGTCATTACTATTTCTACTCCGGGTTTCCCGTATTTTGGATGAATATCTACGGGAATTCCTCTTCCATTATCTTCTATGGTCACACTGTTATCCCGATGTATGGTAATTTCTATTCTATCACAATATCCAACTAGGGCTTCATCTATACTGTTATCCACAACCTCATATACCAAGTGATGCAATCCTCGAAGAGAAGTAGAGCCAATATACATAGCAGGCCTTTTTCGTACAGCCTCAAGACCCTCTAAAATCTCTATATCCTTAGCCCGATATTCTTTCATCCCATTAAAGGGGAAAAATTAACATAACAAAAAGAAAAATATTTTTTATAAGAATGGAAACTTGGACAGAAAAATATAGACCAAAAAAACTAAAAGAAATTGCAGGAAATAGTAAGGCGATAAAAGCTTTATTAAAATGGGTTAATGAATGGAAAGAAGGCATACCAGAAAAGAAAGCAGTTTTACTGTATGGCCCACCCGGGGTAGGAAAAACCTCTGTAGCTTATGCATTAGCTAATGAGTTAGGATACGACTATATTGAACTTAATGCCTCTGATACTAGGACTTACAAGGTGATAAATCGGATAGTGGGTGCAGCCTCTCATACTTTAACTCTGAGTAATGATACAAAAAGAAAAAAAATAATAATCTTAGATGAAGTAGATGGAATACATGGTAAGTATGATATAGGAGGATTGAAAGCCATAGTTAAGTGTATAAAAGAGACATTCCAGCCAATCGTGCTTATAGCAAATAATCCTTGGAATCTGCCCAAAGAGTTCAGACAACTTGTTTTGATGATACAGTTCGGTAGGATAAATACTAGAACTATTGTAAAAGTTTTGAAAGAGATATGTAGGAGAGAAGGAATAATTGCATCTGAAAATGTACTTAAAATAATAGCTACAAATTCAAACGGAGATTTAAGGGCAGCCATTAATGATTTACAAGCTTTAGCCCAAGGAGAAAAAAAGCTAACAATAGAAAGCACTGAAATACTCAGTCTGAGGGATTCCGAGGTTAAAATATATGAGACTATTTTGAGAATTTTAAAGACTAAATATGCATATAGAGCTATAGAAGCCGTTCAAGAGAGCGAAGAGGATCCAGAGACAATTATGCAATGGCTAGTTGAAAATGTACCCAGAGAGTATACCTCTAAAGAAGATTTGAGTAGGGCATATGACTATCTTTCAAAGGCAGATATTTATCTTGGAAGAATAAAAAGAAGACAAGATTGGGGTTTAATGAAGTATGCTATCGATTTTATGTCTGCAGGGATAGCTCTTGCAAAAGAAGAGAAATATTCTCAATTTGTCAAGTATAGTTATCCCACAATTTTTACAAAGCTTGCGCAGACCAAAAAAATAAGAGAGAGACAAAAAGCAATAGCCGAAAAACTTAAACAAAAACTTCACTGTTCTAAAAAAGTAATAAAAGAAATATATTTCCCGCTTTTTGAAGTAATATTTAAAGAAAATGAAAAAGAAGCAATTAAATTAGCTAGAGAATTTGAATTAGACTTAGAAGATATAATTTATTTTGTGGGTGAAGATAAAATTGGAAGAAAAATTTATAACAAGGCTAAAGTAAAAGCTAGGGGGAATCTTTCATTAGCTTGGAGCTGATTTTTCTTGGTACTACAGCGGCGATACCCACCTCATCTAGAGGGCATTCAGCGATAGCTATAAAATATGGCGACGAAATTATCCTATGGGACTGTGGAGAAGGAACTCAAAGACAGCTTATAACGTCTAAAACCAGTTATATGAGAATAAATAAAATTTTTATAACCCATTTTCATGGAGACCATCTGCTTGGATTGCCAGGGTTGATTCAAACAATGGCATTTGCTGGGAGGTCAGAAGACTTGCACATATATGCTCCCCATGGAATAAAGGACCAAATGGATAGAATTCTTGGAATTGGAGAGTATACGTTGAGTTTTAAAATTAGGATTCATGAAATATTTCACGGATACGAGGTTGAAGGAAAGGGATATAAAATAAAAGCTATTAGGGTAGAGCATTCAATACCATGCTTTGGTTTAGTGTTTGAGGAAAAGAAAGGAAGGGTTTTTCTGGTGGAGAAAGCTAAGGCTTTGGGAATAAAGCCAGGACCTATGTATAAGAAACTACAGAGAGGTGAAAAGGTAAAGATAGGAGAAAGATGGATTTATCCGGAGGATGTTCTAGGAGAAAAGAAAAAAGGCATAAAAATAGTTTATTCTTCAGATACCAGACCATGTGAGAATGTTATTAGGAGTTGTGAGAATTCTATTTTAATTCACGATTCTACTTTTGACCACGACTTACTTGAGAATGCAATTGAAAACTATCATTCAACATGCGTGGAGGCGGCGAATGTTGCTAGAGAGGGAAAAGCGAGAAAGCTTTTCCTCACCCATATAAGTCCGAGATACAAAACCGTAGAAAAACTTTTAAGTCAAGCAAGAGAAGTCTTTAGAAATGTTGAAGTGGCTGAGGACTTGATGAGGATAAAACTTAAAAGTAAAGATTTTGAAAGGTGAAGGAATGTTCAACACTTCGGCTGGACAGGTTCTGTGGATGCTCTTATTTTTCCTTTTTATATTCCTCTATCCTAGGTATATGCTATTCAAAATAATAGCAGAAATAGAAGCAGTAGCCGAAAAATTAGAGGGATATACAAGAAGAGCTGTAAATATCACTGCAAGCGTATGTAAAGAAAAAGGAAAGGTTAAAGAAGACCCCAAAAAAATTATAGAAAATGCTTTAGAACTTTTTTTGATCCCGCCAGTGGATTTAGACCCTTATGGAATACTAAAGAAAATAGAACACCTTCTTGATAAAGTTGAAGAAAAACTCGAGTCAATTGCTCAGACAATTGCTCCAGAGAGCGATGAGATTTGGAGGGCCAATATAGTCTCTCTCCTTAAAGGAGGAATAGGACTAAATACCATAGCTAAACTTGTTAGGCACTATGTTGAATTCATAAAGAAAACCAACAATTTACAAATAGCTATGCTAGTTCAGATGAATCTTCCGATGATTAAAAAGCTGGCAAAAGCTCAAATGGAAGGAGTTAAGGCGATATCTGAGGGAAAACCGATAGGAGATAGTATAGGTCCATTAGTTGCTGCCAATTTAATAAGGGGAGAAACCTATGAGATAGCAAAAGATGTGGTTTGTCATGAAACCGAAATTGAGAAGAGAAAGGTATATGTTCTCAAAGCTCATGGACCTGGTGCAAACTTAGGTAAACTTGGTAATGCTGTTAAGAAAATATGTAAGGGAAGGGAAATAGCAAAAATAATAACGATAGATGCAAGTGTTAAGCTTGAAGGAGAAAAAAGCGGAAAAGTAAGCGAGGGGATAGGAGCAGCAATAGGTGATCCGGGACCTGAGAAGGCAAAAATAGAGGAAGCAGCCGTAGAGAGAAATATACCCCTAGAAGCAATAGCAATAAAAATGTCTGTGGAGGAAGCCATCTCTCCGCTTACGAAGAACATAGCAGATTCTGTTCCGGAGGTTATAGAAAAAATAAAGCATAGTATTTTAATGGCACCAGAGGGTAAGGGGGTAGTGGTAGTAGGGGTCGGTAATAGTTGTGGTATTGCTGATACCTATGATGAGGTGAAAAAACTAAAGCTACCTGAACCTAAAAAAGAAGAAAAGAAAGAACCTATTGTTGATAGGATCCTAAAAGCTATGGTTGGGAAGCCTAGGTTAAAGGAAGAATAGCTATTTTTTAATTATGTCTTTTATTTCTATCTCAAATATTACTGTTTTTCCTGCAAGGGGATGATTAAAGTCTAGTTCTACTTCATTTTCTTCTATTTTAGTAATTCTTGCAATTCCATAGCTCGTATTCACTTGCATACCTTCTTTTGGTTCTATTTCGTTCTCCTTAAAAATTTCTATCGGTATTCTCTGGACAAGTTCTGGAACTCTCTCTCCAAAAGCTTCTTCTGGCACTATCCTTAGTGTTTTTTTCTCTCCCATTTTCATTCCAAGCAGCGCCTTGTCGAGCCCCTCGATTATCTGTCCAGTACCAGCAACTACCGAGATAGGGCCATAGTCTCTCTCTGGCGAGTAGATATTATTCTCTTTAGCTATCTCTTCGATTGAAGTGTCGAATATCTCTCCATTTTCAAGCTTCCCTATATAACTTAATTTTACCAAGTCTCCCTTTTCAATATACAATTTTAAGCCTCCAGATTTTTGATAGTTTTTTCTACTATAAAAAGTTTCACA
>CAZSVW010000058.1:4362-7841 GCA_964610485.1 Candidatus Hydrothermarchaeota archaeon
CTTTTTCTGTTTAAGTGACCGACCTTTATCCCCAGTACCCTCATTATGTGCCTATCGATTATTGCAACTTCTTTACATCCAGTATTTCTGAGGAAATGGCTGGCTTCTTTATATCCTATTCCTTTAATATTCTTGACAAGCCACTCTCTCGCATCTTTAGGAGGCTTCTTTAATACGATCTCCTTAAGTTTTTCGGCATATCTCCTTGCATTCACGATATATTCTGCTCTTTTATTATAAAACCTGTATCCCATCTCTCTTAATTTTTTTGAGAGGTCTTCCCTACTTAATGTAAGAAATCCTCTATCTATTTCTTTTTGAATTTTAATTCCAAGTTTTGCGGATGAGTTAGCTGTTAATATACAAAAACAAAGTTCTTTAAACCACTCTTCATAATTTTTATATCTAAAACTTTCAAATTCTTTTATTCTCTTATTTATTAATTCAGCTACGTCAGAATTTTTTAATGTTCTTACTCTTTCTATTATCTTCCTTTTTTCCATCATTTTCTGATATTAGAGAGTATTTTATAAACTTTTTTAGATAGAGAAAAATTTAAAAAAGAAACTTAATGTTTTTTCTTATATGGTGGATAAGTTTAAGGAAAGTGCGAGAAAAACCTTAAATAGCTTTAAGCAAAGCGTACCAATTTTAATTGGCGTGTTACTTATGTTATCTCTCGTTAACACCGCAGTTCCAAAGGAGTTTTATTCTAAAGTTTTTACAGGAAATAAACTGGTAGATCCATTTATCGGAGCCTTATTTGGAAGCATTGCTGCAGGCAATCCAATTACAAGCTACGTGATTGGAGGAGAACTTAAAAATCAGGGCGTTAGTATGGTGGCTGTGTTAGCTTTTATATTAAGTTGGGTCACCGTTGGCGTGGTTCAGTTACCTGCAGAAAGCCTAATGCTCGGTAAGAAATTTGCAATTATAAGGAATTTCGTGAGTTTTTTAATGGCAATTTTGATAGCGATTCTAGTAGTGTTAACTCTGGGATTAAAATGAGAGCGGGAATGATTTTTTTCATGGTTTCAATAGTTATTTATATAATTATATCAATATTTGACTTAAATTTAGCTTCCAAGTCTTTTTTAACCTTTTTATGTATTTTTAAAAGGATTATATTAATTTTATTGGTCGTTTTTCTGTTGATTTTCTTAACAAATATCTTACTCTCTCCCGAGATCATTTCTTCCCACCTAGGGCATACCGCCGGAATTAAGGGTTGGATCATTTCGATAGTGGGAGGAATACTATCCACGGGTCCTATATATCTGTGGTATCCCTTGCTGGCCGATTTGAAAGAGCGCGGAATGAAGGATTCATTTATAGCAACATTTCTCTACAATAGGGCAATAAAACTCCCGCTGTTGCCCCTGATGATTCACTATTTTGGAATAAAACTCGTTGTAGTATTGACCGTCTACATGGTTATATTCTCCGTGATTAACGGGATAGTAGTTGAAAAAATAGTAAAGCTTTTGGAGAGTGAGCAAAATAAAAGTTAATTGGGAAAAAATTCTACATGAAATGGAAAAAGAAGCCTTAAAGAGGAAAGCTCCAGTATTAACAATGAAAGTCCATGTAGATACGCCTTTTAAAGCTTTAGTATTTGTTTTGTTGAGTTCTAGAACTAAAGATGAGACAACTGCAGAGGTCACTAAAAGACTTTTCTCTATAGCCGATACCCCCGAAGGCATTTTAAAGCTACCACTAAAAGAACTAGAATCTTTGATACATCCCGTTGGATTTTATAAGGTTAAAGCAAGAAAACTGAAAGAACTTGCAGGCTTGCTGGCTAAAGACTATTCCTCCAGAGTTCCTTCTACTTTTGAAGAGCTTATAAAGCTCCCAGGAATAGGAAGAAAGGGTGCAAATGTAATCCTTTCACAGGTATATGGACGTCCGGTAATAGCGGTAGATACGCACGTCCATAGGATAGCCAATAGGTTGGGAGTAGTTAATACTAATTCACCGATAGAGACGGAAAGGGAGCTGGGTAAGATTATTCCAGATAATTTAAAGTCCAGAGTAAACAAAGTTTTTGTCGCCTTTGGTCAGGTTTTGTGTACTCCTATCAACCCTAAGTGCGGAGAGTGTCCTTTATCTGATTTTTGTCCTAAAATTGGAGTTGAAAATCCTAATATAAGAAATAGAGCACAATAGCAAATAAAAAAGTTAAAAACGCAGGTAAAACTAAAATTTTGTAGACCTTTGAAAAGCTCGCTTTGTAGAGTTTTACGGTAGTCGAAAAGCAGAGATGCATGGGAGTTAGTGTGAGTCCAAGATATCCACTTTCATAAGCCAAGATTATATTCCCCCAATTTGCACTCCCTTGGCTAATAAGGAAAGGAAGCAAAAAAGGATAAGATATTCCAACATACCCGGAGGCAATACCTGTAGTTACGGCACTTACAAATGGTAGGAGGAATATCATAAGTAAGGGGGGGACATTATACTTTTTGAGAAATTCAACAAAAATATTAATTGAACCTGAGGAGACAATCAATTCTCTAAAAACCATTATGAGATAGATAAGCAGCGTCATACCTATAGGCGGGGATTTGAGTACCTTCACTATACTTTCTTTTTTCATCGTAGGTAAGATAATCAATACGGCAAATAGGAGAGCGTAGTAGAAAGGAATTTTAAAAAAAATACCCAAAAGTATTACAATGGTTATAGGAGAGGAAGAAATTAGAAATCCTACATAATCTTTTATTTTTTCTTCTTTAATTTCATATTTAATTTTCTTTAACATGATAAGTCCGATAATGCAGGTGAACAATGTAAAAGGAAATTGATGTTTTATAACTTCGTAGATCGGATAACGCAAGAGGGCAGAGCTTAAAATTACAGCGGGATATATTGGCCAAGAGTGTTCCCAAATATGTCTGAACCAGTAGTTATAGAAAGTTATCTCTTCACGTTTAATTCCTAATTTTTCTCTTAGCGGAGATATCATTTTTCCAGAAACAAGCGCTCCAGCAGGTAAGGGGAGCATTCCTATTAGTGCGGGAATGGCAAATAGCACATATTTTTGGTTGGTTAGTATGGTTTTTGTAGAGTTTAGTAGCCTTTCAATAAATTTGTTTTCCCCCATCATGTTTACAAGGAGAAGCGCTAAGAATACAATAAAAATTAAATCGTAATGCAGAACAAAACCGTTAATCCAAGAGTTAACAAATATTTTAAAGTTTACATGTCTTAAAATTGCTAAAGATAGAATTCCAGATAAAATTCCTGATTCTATGTTTTTAATTTTTACAAAAGTGAAAATTATTAAGAATACGACTATTATTTTTAGGAATTCAAGCTCAAGTATTTCATTACCCATAGACAGTAACATTAAAGAATAACTACTTTTAAATAAAGTTGATTGGAGGTGAAATAAAATTAAGGTCGCAATTGCTTCGAAGGGAAAGGATGAAAACTCTGAGATAAGCGACCAAGCTGGAAGATCGCCTTACTACTTA
>CAZSVW010000059.1:0-7637 GCA_964610485.1 Candidatus Hydrothermarchaeota archaeon
CCGCCCTCAGGGCTTCGACCCCCGCATATCGACGGTTTCGGGTTACAGGGGACGCCGAACCCCCCGGTCTAGCCCGCAAAAATATCCCTAAATTTTAACCTTCGCCTCTATTGTTGCAAATACAGGACCCCTAATATCTATATTTTTCTCTTTTGCTTGGATGTATTTTCTAGCGATTTCATCTAAGGTTAGATTTATATCGCTTAAACTCTTCACCATCCCCACTCTTGTAACTATTTTCTTTTTGCTCAGAATTATTCCTTTTTCTATCTCGTACATTGCTTTATAGGCGACTCCATCTATGTACCTTATGTTCGTTGAAATCCCTTTAGGTTCAGGTATTCCTACTATATTGCCATCTTTTATACAAATGAAGTTAAATGCTGCAGGCCCGATAAGAGTGGTGCCTTCTTCTTTTTCCACAATCTTTATTTCAACATTCTTCCCCAATATTTTTCCAGTATATACTATAAATTCGCAAGGAGATTCTTTTTTTGCATAGATTTCAGCAGTTTTTATTATTTTGTCTACTATTTCTAAACATTCGTTGGTTGTAGGTTTTTTACTAATTGATATCATGGCAGCTATCTCTCTGTCACTGAGTTTCCATTCACCATAAAACTGCGGATAGACCAATTCTCTAGCATCCTTATATCCATAGAGTAACATAGCTAGCCTCTCTACTCCTAAACCTAGATTCATTACAGGATACCTTATTTTATATCTAGAGAGTGCTACGGGAGAATAAATTCCAAAGGTAGCTATTTCTACCCACCCTATCCCTTCTCTATACCCATATACTTCGGTTTGGGTGTCGGGAGTATAATATTTTGATCTCTTCTCGTCTAATTTAAATTTAAATTTTTTAAATCCTAATTGGGCGAGTAAAGCTTCAGCAACTAGTTTGCCATCTTCTACCGTTACCTCTCTATCTACTATAACACAAGAAGCCGAATGAAAACTCCTTAAGTGAGTGGTATCCTCCTTTTGCTCTCTCCTAAAACATCTATCTATTGAAAACAGCTTTATGGGAAGTTTCTTCTTTCCTATTATACTTTGAATGGTCAAAAACCAACCACTTGTCATATGGCTTCTAAGCGTTAATGTTGTAGTTTCTGGGCGTAATTCTTTAAATTCAGGGAAAACTTTCTCGATAATTTTAGTTGCAACTACATCATCCACATGCAAAACTTCAGAAATTTTGTATACGATATCATCTCCTCCAAATTTTCCCTTTTTATAATCGTGCAGAACTTTTTGTAGCTCTGATACGTTTTCTATTTCAATTCCCAGTTTTCTTATATTGTCGATTTTCTTCTTACTTAACCCTATATCTGGTCTAGGTAAACCTGCTAGATAATAACATCTATCGAGTACAGCTAGCCCTTCAGGCCCAAATTGGCGCTTTACTTCCTTATCATCTATAAATATGGGATTTATAGTTTCTTCAAATCCCAGTCTTAAATAAGCTTGTCTTATCCTTTCTATAGTTTCAAAAACTGGATGTGGCTTACCGAATTGTAAAGCTGAAAGAGGATATGTTTTTTCTTTTGAAGGTTTGGGGATTAGATTTTTTGTTTCTATCCATGCTTTTTCGAAATTTTTCTTTGCCTTTTTTTCTATTTCTTTTGGATTCCACATATACTATCTCTCCAGTAAAACAACTTTGCTTTCTTCACATTTGTCCTTAATTTTATATCCCGTTTCTTCTTCCAGAATTTTGGCAAATTTAAACACTTCTTGAAAAGTTGGCATGTTCTCTCTTTTCAATCTGAGTCTTGAAAAACCAACGTGAACATAACCCTTAGTTTCTATAAAGGTGGGAGATGCGATTTCAATTAGCTTTGCAAATTTTTTTGCATGTTCTAAATTGTAACCTTTGACTAGAGTTATCCTTATTACTCTCCTAAGTTTTCTCGTTCCAAAAATTTCTAAGCTTTCTAAAAATCTTTTCCATCCATCCTTTATTATAGGTCTACAAATTTTCAGATAACTTTTTTCATCATATCCTATTAAGCTTAGATATAGCTGGGAGGGCTTTACTTTTGCAATTTTTTCTGGATTCATACCATTACTTACTAAAAAGCTTGTAAATCCCCTTTTATGATAAGCTTCAATAAGCTCTTCAATATACGGATAATTGGTTGGTTCTCCAGCCAGCGATATAGCAACATGCTTTGGATTATAAGCTTCTTCCATTTCCTTTTTACTTACTCTCGCGTCCCCCCAATATCCAGATAGGAGTTCTCGTTGAGACCTTATACTATTTTCTACTATAAACTCAGGCTCATCTAAAGGGACGTCTATTTTTTCGCCTAGAGTATATTCAACAGGTCGCCAACAAAATAGACATCTATGCTGGCACCATGCTACACTTGGGGTCATCTGTAGACATCTATGCGTGGCTATTCCGTAAAATTTTGATTTATAGCAACTTCTCTTTCTTAGAAGACTTTCTCGTAACCAATGGCATAGTTTGACTGCTGAGTGGTTCCCTACTATTTTATACCTATGTTTTTCCAGTATCTTTCTAACTTCTTCTTTCATTTTTTAAACCTCGAAAACTATTTATATTCCTAACTCTAACGTTAGACAAATGCAAAAGGAAGGTTTTTTGGTTTTGGGGATCATTATAGGGATCATAGTGGGATCAATTATAGGTTTTTCTTTTAGGCCAAGTCAAGCAAACCCTACTCAAACTTCATGCCCCAATGTAAATGTTATACCCATAAGCGACGCTGAAAAGAAAGCTATAGATTATATCAATAATAACCTTCTTGGTGGGGAGGCAAAAGCTAGGGCTTTAAGTGCCTCTCCTTATGGAGAGCATCTCTATAAAGTTGAAGTTGAGTTATATCAAGGGAGTCAAAGTTTTGGTAAAGTGAATGTGTACATTACAAAAGATGGGGAGACTTTGATATTAAGAGCACTAAACATGAGCGAGAAAATTGAAGAACCTAGAGTAAACGTTAGCGTGGACGATGACCCATGGAAAGGAAATAAGGAAGCCAAGGTTGTTATAGTTGAATTTTCAGATTATACATGCCCATATTGTAAAAAATTTGAGACAGAAATTTTACCAGAGATCTTACAAAGATATAACGACAAGGTGATGGTAGTGTTTAGAGATTTTCCCGTTCATGGAAATATTTCTATCACAGCTGCTATTGCCGCAGACTGTGCAAATGAGCAAGGAAAATTTTGGGAGTATCATGAGTTGCTATATGAAAAACAGGAAGAGTGGATTTTTAACCTGACGATGCTTTCAGTATATGCCCACCAACTTGGATTGAATTTATCTAAATTTGAAGCATGTATGGATTCAAGAAAATATGAAGAAGAGATTTTAAAAGATAGAGAAGACGGAATTAAATATGGTGTTTCTGGAACTCCAACGATATTTATTAATGGAAGAAAAATAGTTGGGGTTCATCCAGTTGAGAAATTTTGCCAAGTTATTGATGAGGAGCTTTCAGACTAACTATTGTAGCTACTTCATCTTTTATTAACCGCATAAGCTTTACACCTTTTGAATTCCTTCCTATCCTTGGAATATCGTTTACGGGGATTCTTATACACATCCCTCCCTCGCTAAAGATAATAATTTCGTCTGATTCATCCACCATTTTAACACCCACTACCTCCCCAGTTTCATTACTTAGTCTTGCATTTATAACTCCCTTCCCCCCTCGTTTATGTAAGGGATATTTTTCAATACTCGTACGCTTGCCATATCCCAATCTTGTTACCGTGAGTAGGTCTTTTTCCTTTTTCAGAATATCCATTCCAATAACCTCATCACCATAACTTAGTGAGATTCCCTTAACCCCTCTGGAGCTTCTACCAGTAGCTCTAACATCTTTTTCAGAGAATCTTAGTGCCTTTCCTTTGGATGTAGCTATTAAAACTTCATCTTCACCAGAAGTAACTTTAGCCCCTATAACTTCGTCCCCCGTTTCAAGTTCTATGGCTTTTTTTCCACTTTTCCATATATTTAAAAACTCGTCTATTTTTGTCTTTTTAACCATACCTTTTTTTGTAGCTATAAAAAGAAATTTTCCTTTCAAATCAAGGGGAGCCATAGTAGTTATTCTTTCATCTTTAGATACTTGAAAAATATTTACTAAAGCTTTTCCTTTTGAATATTTATTACCAAGAGGAAGCTCATATACTTTTTTTGCATATACCTTTCCTTGATTTGAAAAAAAGAGCAAGGTTTCTTTTGTTGATGCAATAGCAGCATTAGCAATACTGTCCTCTTCAACATCTATACTCGTTACTCCTTTCCCTCCCCTTCTTTGAGTTCTATATGCCTTGAGAGGTACCCTCTTTATGTATCCATTTTTTGTTAAAATTATTATCATAGGTTCGTCAGGTATCAGGTCATCTTCTTCGAATTTTTTAATTTTTTTTACTATTTCAGTTCTTCTTTCATCTGAATACTTTTCTTTAATTTCTAAAAGCTCTTTTTTAATTATTTGAAAAATAATGCTCTCATTTTCAAGTATTTGTTTAAGTTCTGATATTTTTATTTTAAGTTGTTCCATCTCTTTCCATATTTTCTCTTTTTCAAGAGCGGTTATCTTCTGAAGACGCATATCTAAAATAGCTTGAGACTGAATTTCGGTCAAGTTAAATTCTTCTATTAGCGAGGATTTAGCAGTGGCAATATCTTTTGATCTTTTTATAATTTCAATAACTTTGTCTATGTTCTTTAAGGCTATAATAAGTCCTTCCAATATATGTTTTCTTTTTTCAGATTTTTTAAGTTCGAATTCTGTTCTTTTTGTTATAATTTCTTTTCTATGTTTCAAATATTCATTTATCAAGTCTTTTAGACTCAGAATTTTCGGTTCTCCATTCACTAAAGCTAAATTTATTATACCAAAGGTTGATTGAAGTTGGGTGAATTTGAATAGCCTATTGAGTATAATATTTGCATCAACATTTTCGGAGAGTTCAAGTACTATTCTTATTCCTTCCCTGTCAGATTCGTCCCTTAAGCTTGTTATTCCCTCAATTTTCCTATTTTTAATGCATTCAGCAATATTTTCTACAAGTCTAGATTTATTAACCTGATATGGAAGTTCTGTAATTATTATTTTATTTTTTTCTATCTTAGTTTTCCCTCTTATTGTTATCGTTCCTCTCCCAGTTAAATACGCTTTTTTAAGTTCTTCATCGCCTAATATTACTCCACCTGTGGGGAAGTCGGGCCCTTTCACATATTTCATCAGCTCTTCTATCCCGATCTCGGGATTTTCTATGACTTTTATTATTCCATCTACAATTTCTCCCAGATTATGGGGTGGCATATTGGTAGCCATTCCAACAGCAATACCAGAAGACCCATTTATTAACAAATTAGGTAATTTAGCTGGAAGTACAGAAGGTTCAAATAAAGAATCATCAAAATTAGGAACAAACTCGACGGTTTCTTTATCTATATCTTCTAACAATTCTTCTGCTATTTTCGATAGTCTAACTTCGGTATATCTCATTGCAGCGGGAGAGTCTCCATCTAAACTTCCAAAATTACCCTGCCCATCTATTAGAGGATAGCGCATGTTGAAGCTTTGAGCCATTCTAACTAGAGCATCATAAACTGCTTGGTCACCGTGGGGATGATATTTTCCAAGCACTTCACCCACAATCCTAGCAGACTTTTTATATGGCTTATTATGGAACATCCCCATTTCATACATAGCGAATAAAATTCTTCTGTGCACGGGCTTTAGACCATCCCTGACATCGGGCAAGGCTCTACCAACAATAACGCTCATTGCATAGTCTATATAGCTTCGTTTCATTTCCTCTTCAATTTTTACGGGAATAATAGCTTCACCCATCGCTACCACCTTCAAGAAAAGATTAAGTGTGCCCCCGTCAACCGGCCTATGGTCATGCTTTTCCCATAGGTGCGAAGGACGGGGGCTGTGGACTCGGTAAGTCAGGGCTACTCATCCCAGCCATAAAAGGCTAAGTGATAGCCCTCGGTTCGCCGAGCCCACTATATATCGAGAACCCTAACCTCCTTCGCATGTTTCTGGATAAATTTTCTTCTAGGTTCTACTGCGCTTCCCATTAGAGTTGAGAATATCCTATCAGCTTCAATTGCATCCTCAATCGTAACTTGAAGTATCGTTCTATTTTTTGGATTCATTGTTGTCTCCCAAAGTTGTTCGGGATTCATTTCCCCTAATCCTTTATATCTCTGGACAGATGAATTGTCTCTTCCTCGATTAGAGAGAAAGGATAAAAGTTCTTCGGGGTTTTTTATTTTTATTTTTTTACCATTTTCTACTATAAGAGGAAAGAGATTATCTACCCTTATGCCATGTTCAAATTTCTCGATAAATCTTATGATATCCTCCCGATTTACTGATTTTCCATTTCTAAAGAATTTAAGTCCATCAATTCCGAATTTTGCAAATTTAAATTTAAGCTGCTCTTCACTATACGCATATTCGATTTTTTTCCCTTTTTTTATCCTATATAGTGGCGGCTGGGCAATATATACATACCCAGCTTCAATTAGTGGCCTCATATACCTATAAAAAAAAGTTAGAAGTAGCGTCCTGATATGGGAGCCATCAACATCTGCATCGGTCATTATTATTATTCTATGGTATCTTGCATTGCTTAGATCGAAATCATCTCCTATTCCTGTTCCAATTGCGGTGATTATGGCTCTTATCTCTTCATTTTCTAAAATTTTATCAAGTCTGGCTTTTTCAACATTCAGTATTTTCCCTCTGAGTGGAAGGATTGCTTGGAATTTTCTGTTTCTTCCTTGTTTTGCGCTCCCTCCAGCAGAATCTCCTTCAACTATATATAATTCTCTCTCTTCAGGCTTTTTGGATGAACAATCTGCAAGTTTTCCGGGTAAAGGAGAAGTATCTAAGGAAGTTTTTCTTCTTACAAGTTCTCTAGCTTTTTTAGCGGCTTCTCTTGCTTGCATTGCTACTATAGCTTTCTCTAGTATGGCCTTAGCTGCATGTGGGTTTTCCTCTAAAAATTTGGAAAAAGCCTTAGAAACCAGAGATTCTACTATTCCTTTAATTTCACTATTCCCCAATTTTGTCTTGGTTTGTCCTTCAAACTGTGGATTTGGAAGTTTAAGACTTATTACCGCTGTTAGCCCTTCTCTAACATCCTCCCCACTTAAATTTTTCCCTTTTAATAGATTATTTTTCTTAGCATATTCATTAAGAGATTTAGTTAAAGCAGCTTTGAACCCAGAGATATGGGTTCCTCCCTCTCTGGTATTTATATTGTTAGCAAACGAAAATATATTTTCAGAAAAACTATCCGTATATTGGAGAGCAACTTCGAGCACAATACCATTTTTTTGGTCTTTAAAATAGAAAATTTCGTGTAAGGGATTTCTATTTTTATTTAAATATTCGACAAATGATACAAGGCCTCCAGCATAGTGATTTCTCTCTTCTTTTCCTATTCTCTTATCCTTAAAAATAATTTTTACTCCGGGATTTAGAAATGCCAATTCTTTGAACCTCGAAGCTAACACTTCATGGTCAAAATATATTTTATCAAAAATTGTTGGGTCGGGTTTGAATGTTATCTTAGTGCCAGTTTGTTTAGCTTCTCCTATAACTTTTAATTCTGTTACAGGT
>CAZSVW010000060.1:0-7577 GCA_964610485.1 Candidatus Hydrothermarchaeota archaeon
TTGTTTTTCTTTGTAATTGCTTAAAATCATATTTCAGTAAATTCTTCACGAGCATTATATTTGCATGGAAAAACTTTTCAAGTACTTTATCATCCACAGATGGCAAAATAGTTATAGGGTAGAGCTTCTTGCTTTCTATGAGTTTTTCTAAGCTTCCATTCTCAGGATATCCCCATGAGATTATTTTCATTCCAACACAATTTCCATATTTTATACCTTCCTGCGATACTTTGGTATTTGAGACGAGCCAGGCTTGGTCAAAGTGTTTTTTTAAATCGAGAAATCTCGCATAGGTGTAAAGCACTTCCTTTAACTTAGTAAAGCTCCCCAAGGAGTTGTGATACTTGCACTCTACCATGTAGGTTTTTTCTTCTTTTCTAGCTATTATGTCAATCTCATGCATAGCGCATTCTCCAGCGATTTCTCTCCTAAGCTCGGTTTTATAGCCATATTCTCTTAGAATCTCGGCTATGTAGTTCTCAAATGCATAGCCAGCGGGACCCAACTGCATTATAGCTCCTTTCAACCCATATTTAATCTGCACGGGTTTGGCTTTTTTCAAAAGTTTAATGACTAAGTTATAAATTTCCTTGGTTGTTATTCCTTCATATATCTGAGATTCCACTTCTTTGACTATTTCCTCAGCTAATTTTTCAGGAGCTCCCGCCCTGAGCAAAGTTCTCTTTACTTTCTCTGGATTAAACTCCTCTTTCTCTCCAGAATACTTAATCACGTACATATCTCATCTCTCTCTTGTATCTCTTCAAATCTCCAAACTTTGGGCTGAAAGCTAAGTCGGTTATAAGCAATATGAGGAAGTAAGCGATCAGAACGAATTTTATCAAAGCATTTTGCTTCGATAGAAAGCTAAGAACGACCATTAAAAAAGCAGATGACAACGTAGCAATTACTCCAGATGCATGCATATAAGCTCTTTTTCTTGCACTCGCTCTTAAATATGTAGCATAATCTATTTTTAAAGTGGGCTCGATTTTCGCAGGTCCATTGGGAAAATAAAACAAAAAGTTAATCCCATAAGCTTTACCAATTATGTAATGAGCTAAGGGATGCACAATCCAAGGAATGCACAGCGCACCGAGTAAGAAAAGATATCCTCCTCTAGTAAGTAGGAAAATCGAGATAATAAGCAAAACTAAGAGTATGGAATTTCCTATGGAAATTCCTACTTTAATCCTAGTTCTTTTTCTATAAACCTTTTCATCTATCCTTCCGACAAAATCTATATGCTCTTTGAATTTGCCTTTTTTTATTTCATCCACAAGCTTCCAGAAGCTTTTATGATACTTACCTTTCTCTGCATATTCTTCAATCTCTTCCAAGTCGAACATAATCTTTTTAAGTTTATTTTATTTCTTTATTATTATGCTTTTGGTGTGCATTTCCGATTTACATGGAAGTTTAAGAGGAATAGAAAGAATAAATTTTTCACCAGACTTGTTAATAGTTACTGGTGATATAACAAATTTTGGAAGGGAAAGAGAGGCTGAAAACATATTAAAGCAACTTTTAAAAATAACCGATAAAATTCTTGCAGTGCCGGGAAATTGCGATTACCCAGAGGTAAGCAAGGTTCTCGATGAGCTTGAGATAAATCTATGGTGCAAAGGAAAAATCATAGACAAGACGGGATTTTTCGGAGTAGGTGGCTCTAATCCTACACCTTTCAACACGCCTCTCGAATACAGCGAAGAAGAGCTAGAGGCTTGCTTAAACGAGGGTTTTACAAAGGTTAAAGAAGCCGAGATCAAAATACTGGTGTCTCATCCTCCACCTTATAATACCAAGGTTGATAGGGTAAGCTCTGGCTTGCATGTGGGAAGTAGAGCAGTAAGAGAATTCATAGAGAAAGCCCAACCCTCTTTGGTATTATGTGGGCATATCCACGAAGCCAGAGGAATTGATAAAATAAAAGATACGATAGTAGTGAATCCCGGACCTCTGCATTCGGGCTTTGTAAAAATAGAAATCGACAAAGAAATCAAAGTAGAACTATCCTGATTCTTGCTCAATGACCATCTCTAAGTATGATTTAGTAATTATTTGTTTAGCTTTGAGTTTTTTTAATAGCTTCAAAAGTTCTTCGGGATTATACTCTCCCGTCTTTTTTTCTATCTCAACAAAATACCCAAGGTTTTCTACTTCGTCTAGACATACGGTGTACTCTCGCAACTTAAAATACCTTCTTTTTTTCCTAATAGTGGTAACTTCTATAAAATTCAACTTTTTTAAAATCTCTCTCATATTATCAAAGTTATTTACTTCGACTTCAAACTCCTCTCTAGTTTTAGTTTTTTTATCTATTTTTGGACCTTTATAGGTTAAAAATACTTTATCTCCCACTTTTCTTAATCTCAGTGCTTCATCTGTCCTTGAAAAATCCCTACATGCGTGATTAAAATATAAATCTTCGTGAAACTCCTCACAAACAAATTTTGCATTTAATTCTATTAATTTATTTTCAATCTCATATAGATTATCTACTTTTGCTTTTGATTCGATTTCCAACATACAAAAAAATTTATCTCTATACTTATTAAATTTTTACATGTAAAATGTTTTCTCCTTTCCTAGAATCAAAGCTTAAGCAAATATTCAATACAGAGTCTTTAGATTTCCTAACTCAGGGTATTCCACAGTCCATCAGAGTGAATACCATGAAAATATCAGAAAATGATCTTATTTTACGTTTAAAGGAGAAAGAAATAGAAACAGAAAAAATAAATTGGGTTAAATATGGATATTATATAAAAAAATCTCCCTTTTCTTTGGGTGCTACTACCGAATATCTTCTAGGCTACTATTTTTTGCAAGATCCCGCTTCTATGTATGCATGTGAAGTTTTAGAGCCGGAGGGAATAGTCCTGGATATGGCGGCTGCTCCTGGAGGAAAAACCACGTACCTATCACAGCTTATGGGGGGAAACGGTTGTATAATTGCCATAGACATAAATAAGGAGAGAATTAGATCGCTAAAATCTAACATAAATAGAATGGGAGCGGAAAATGTAATAACAATCAGAATGGATTCCTTAGATGCAGAAAAATTGGGACTAAAATTTGACCGTATACTACTAGATGCTCCATGCACGGGTACTGGAACCATGCATAAGAATATGGAAGCTAGAATAAAAACAGAGAAAGATATAGAGAGATGTACCTCCCTACAGAGAAAGTTGATAAGAGTTGCAATAAAACTCTTAAAAGAGGGTGGTATTCTAGTTTATTGCACTTGCAGTGTGTTACCAGAAGAAAATGAATTTATAGTGGCAGAAGTATTAGATGAGGGGGTAATTCTAGAGGAAGTAGAGCAAGGAGTCAAAGGTTTTACAAAATGTTATGATATGGAGCTACCACGCGAATTAGAGAAAACTAAAAGATTCTATCCAACATTAGGAACGCAAGGTTTTTTTATAGCAAAATTAAGAAAGGAGAAAGGATGAAAATCGACTTGCATATTCACAGCAAATATTCATTTGATTGTAAACTTGAAGTTAGCTTAATACTAAAATATGCCAAGAAAATAGGGTTAGATGGAGTTGCAATAGTAGACCATGACACCATAATGGGAGGTAAAAAGGGTAAAGAACTATCTAAAGACATAGAAGTAATTGTAGGAGCTGAAATAAAGACAGATCGAGGGGAAGTGATAGGATATTTCATTGAAGAGGAAATAGAGAGCAGAGAATTCACCGAAGTGTGCGAGGAAATAAGAGAAAAAGGCGGGATCGTTGTTCTTCCTCATCCATTTGATGCGTTTCGTCGAGGTATAAAACCCACTTCCGCTGATTTACCTTACATAGATGGAGTAGAAGTACTTAACTCTAGGTGTATACTAAAAAGATTCAATGATAAAGCCCTCAAATTTGCAAAACAGCACAATTTAATAGCCACAGCTGGAAGTGATGCGCATACATTAGGAGAAATTGGCAGAGCTGGAGTAGAAGTAGAAAGCTTAGAGGACATAAGAAGGGGGAATTTAAAAATATTTGGAGAAAAAACCAGCGTAATAGACCTGACTAAATTAAAAGTCAGAAAATTTTTTATTTTCTAATTAGAGATTACCTTAAGTATGGAAAAAGAAAAAAAGAATGCAGCAATATCTGCACTTAATCTGATTAAAGACGGTCAAATAATCGGTCTAGGAACCGGAAGTACCGTCTATTACCTAATCACAGAATTGGCAAAATTGGTCAAAGAAGGGCTAGATATACTTTGTATTCCAACATCGATCTCTACGTATCTCTTAGCAGTAAAGCTTGGAATAAAATTAACCACCTTGGATGAGCATGAAATAGTAGACATAACCATAGATGGCGCAGATGAGATAGATAAGAATCTCAATCTTATTAAAGGTGGTGGTGGAGCTCATACCAGGGAGAAGATCCTAGCAAAAGCGGCAAAAAAATTTGTAGTCATCGCTGATTTTACTAAATATTCAGAAGTATTAGACCTACCTGTACCCATCGAAGTTTTGCCCTTTGCTACAGCTTTCGTTGAAAGAGAGCTCAGAAAAATAGGAGGGAAAAAAGTCAAGCTTAGAATGGCCAAAGCTAAAGCTGGACCAGTAGTAACGGACAATGGTAACCTCATTTTTGATGTAGATTTTGGAGAAATACATAAACCAGAAGAACTAGAGACTATGCTAAATTCTATCCCGGGAGTAATAGAAAATGGGATATTTTCAGGAATGGTTAATGAAGTGCATCTTGGAACTAAGGATGGTGTAAGGATACTAAAGCCGGGGTAACTCAGCCAGGTAGAGTGCCAGGCTCATAGGGTTGCTTTCCTTTTAGGTTAGGAATTCTACCAAAAGGGAAGCATTCTGGGAAACCTGGAAGTCGCGGGTTCGAAGCCCGCCCCCGGCATTATAATCTTTTTTCGTTGCCCATACTCTTTTGGTGGATTTAATTTAAGTTATAATGCAATGTTATCAAAAAATAAACTTTTATTTTGGTTTAACGAAGATAGCTAGATATTACCGCTCCCTAATAGACTTCGGAAGTAAACTGGCAAGCCATCCTACGTAATGGTCTACAGACCTACTCTGAACATATACTTTTCCCACTCCAGAAAACTTTGCGACCAGTCCTTCTCCACTTAACAATGTAGTTTTTATTCCTCCTACTGGTCTCACTTTAAAATCAAGGCCCTGCTCAAACGCTACGATATGCCCGGTGTCTATTGTAAATTCTTCTCCTTTTATCTCAACTTCGTGAATTGCTCCAAAGCTCGATATGAACACCTTTCCATTTCCATGCAATTTAAGGAGAAAAAGTCCTTCTCTAGCGAAGAAAGTTTTTGCTCCTCCCCATTTTGTGTCAATATCTACTCCCGAGGTGCATGCAAGAAATCCACCACTTTGAACATAAAACTCTCCATTCAGCTCTTTAGCCATTACGTCGCCCTGATAAGGTGGAGCGAGACCTACACATCCCTTCTCCCTCGCAACATATTTATTTATAAAGAGAGATTCTCCCCCCAGTAACTTTCTCTTGAATGCTCCGAATATTCCGCCTTTCATTGAAGTAGATATCTCTATAGTGGGAGAGCAATAAACCATTGCACCCGCTTCGGAAAATATCTCCTCTCCTCTTTCTAGCGTTATTTCTAAAAGGCTATAGGTAGGTCTATACAGAATCTTATATTCCATGTGTTAATTTTCAGGTGGCATGATATAAGAAAATTTCTTTTCAAAGTTGTAAAATAAACAATTTAATATAGGTCACCAATACAAAATATAACCTCATGAAAAGCCATGCGGGAAAAATAAGTACAAATGTAATCTTATTGGGTATCGTAAGTTTTCTAAATGATTTAAGTAGCGAAATGATAATGCCCATTTTACCTATGTTTATTACGGCACTGGGGGGAGGGAGCATAGTAGTTGGATTAATAGGCGGATTACGAGACAGCATATCAAGCATACTGAAAGTCATTTGCGGTTACTGGTCTGACAAAACCGGGAAAAGGAAAATATTTGTCTCTTCTGGTTATCTTATTTCCTCCATCTTCAAGTTATTCTTAGCTTTCTCTCAAATATGGTATCACGTGCTACTCTTTGCCAGCTTGGAAAGGGTGGGTAAAGGACTGAGAACTGCGCCTAGAGACGCCATAATAGCAGATTCTATGCCAAAAGAAAGGGGAAAAGGATTTGGAATTCACAGGTCTCTAGACACTTTTGGTGCAATTCTGGGGTCAATTTTAGTATTCCTTCTATTTTGGTTTCTTAATTTCAGTTTTAAAATTATTATATTAATTGCTTCTGCTATTGCATTTACTTCTTTGATCCCGTTATATTTTGTAAGTGAAAGAAAAAGAAAACCACAAAATATAAGTTTAAATATAAGTCTGAGAACTTTACCCAAGTCTCTTAAGTTGTTCATAGTAATCTCAACACTGTTTGCCCTATCTCACTTCAGCTATATGTTTTTTATTTTGAGGGCACAGGAATTCTTTACAGGAAAATCGGCTATAGGTATTCCTATTCTCCTCTATGTATTATTTAATATCTTCTATGCTGTGTTTGCTGTACCATTCGGTACTTTATCAGATAAAATTGGAAGGAAAAAGGTTATCGTTTTTGGTTATCTACTTTTCTCATTAACATCTTTTGGATTTGCTTTTGCAAATTCTTTACCATTTTTTATAGTACTATTTGCCCTCTATGGAATGGTATATGCAATAGTTGATGGTAACCAGAGAGCTTTTGTTTCGGATTTAGCCTCTGGAGATTTGAGAGCTACAGCCCTAGGAACATTCCACACCACAACGGGATTAGCAGCCCTTCCAGCTAGTGTAATTGCAGGTTTTCTATGGCAAATTGACCCAAGCTTTACATTTCTATATGGTGCACTAGTCAGTATAATCTCGGTTATTTTATTCTATTTCTTTACTCAATAGCTTAAGCTTAAATTATTTATATCCACCTGCCTCAAATTTGAATAAAATGCAACCTCGCGTTATAGCTTGGGAACTTACGAATGCTTGTAACTTAGCTTGTGTACATTGTAGAGCAGAGGCTCAGCTTGAGCCGAGCAAGGAAGAGCTAAGCTTCGAAGAAGCCAAAGCTCTAATAGACAACATAGCGAGCTTTACCTCGCCAATATTAATTTTAACAGGAGGGGAGCCTCTTCTAAGGAAAGACGTGTATGATATTGCTGAGTACGGTACAAAAAAAGGTTTAAAAGTTGTTTTGGCAACGAATGGAACTTTAGTAACGCAAGAAATAGCTGAAAAACTTAAAAAATCTGGCATAAAAAGATTCACTATAAGCATAGACGGGGCAACAAAGGAAACGCACGATAAATTTAGAGGAGTCAAGGGGGCCTTTGAAAGGGCTTTGCACGGCATAGAAATACTTAAAAACGCCGGCATAAGCTCGCAGATAGGTACAACGGTTACTAAAAGGAATGTTGATGAGCTTGAGGATATACTGAAGCTTGTACTCAGGCTTGAGGTAGATGCTTGGCATGTTTTTCTGCTTGTACCAACTGGAAGAGGGGAAATGATAAGAGATGAAGTTCTTAACGCAAAAGAATATGAAAAAGTCTTAAACT
>CAZSVW010000061.1:0-7563 GCA_964610485.1 Candidatus Hydrothermarchaeota archaeon
GGTGAATAGAAAGATTAAAATTGAATTCGATAGTAATCATTATAACTGGTATGAGAAAAGCTGTGCACGTTGTAATATCCTCAGTTTTAATCTTTTTTATAATACTCGTTACAGTGATGATAACCTACTTATGGGGTATGCCTATAGTAGAGAAAAGTAAAGACTCGGCTATTTTTGAATCCATGAAGGTTAATATGAATAGCCTGTGCGAGACTATAAAGACAGTTTCACGGGAGGGAGAAGGGTCTGAAAGAATATTCATCTTACATATAGTTAAAGGCAGGGTTTATTTTGATGGTACTAGCGACTTGATTTTTTACGAGCTAGATACAAGAGCTAACGTGGTTGAACAAAATTTTACGGTTCATGAAGGAAATCTAGAGATATGTGGGAAGAAATCTCCACACGGAGGGGTAATTGCTCAAATTATAATAAACTGCACGAAGTTCGATGTAGACCTAATAGCAAATGCTTCATTGGGAAAGGGATATTTCAATATATCTCTGATAAATTTGGGATTAAATAATAGTAAAACGATGATAGAGGTGAGAACTTGAACGTTATTTCGTTTCTTGTGATAACTTTGCTGGGGATATCTATAATTGCCTTATCTTTTACTGTATTTGAACATGCTAAGGCTAGTCATTCACAAATTGCTGCAAAGGAGTCGCTAAAGGATATAACATCCTATATAGCAAATGTTGTAGTGGATGCATTTGAGCAAGCAAACAAGAGCAAAAAGGTTTCTGATAGCGAGCCAGTTATCAATGTTAGTATACTTTTGCCAAAAAAAGTGGGAGGTAAGCGATATTTTGTTGAGTTTGGTGGAAGATATTTCTCAATAGGAGCAGAAGCCACATTTAGAGGAAGTAGAAGCCTGGGAATTGGAAGCGTATTTGCCGGGGTAGATAAGGTAGTTGCAAGTACGGAGGACGGGAAAATATCTGCGTACTCCCCTCTCCCATATCCCCTAGTTGGAGGAGGAATAATAGATAGCATTACACCGCAACACTATATTGCAATTTTTAGACCGGCTAGCTCAGAAATAGAAGCAGTTGCAAGTTATAGGGGAAATGAATATTCAAATTATACCACTCTTATACTGATGTATTAGGTGGAGGTATTATGAAAAAAATATCCTTAATCATAGTTTTTCTTCTCACACTACCTGTAACCTATGCTATTCCTTGGTGGAATACGAGTTTCAGCTATAGGATACCTATCGGGATAAATAATTCTCTTGGCGACGAACTCAATAATTATCAGATA
Source organism: Candidatus Hydrothermarchaeota archaeon (assembly GCA_964610485.1). Lineage (GTDB taxonomy): Archaea > Hydrothermarchaeota > Hydrothermarchaeia > Hydrothermarchaeales > CAZSVW01 > CAZSVW01. The sequence continues at coordinate 1,270 of CAZSVW010000061.1, forward strand.
CCGATAAACTTGACTGGGGTGATATATAATGATGAAAAGCTAGTTTTAAGTTTACACTTCAGCGAAGGTTCTGGAATTTATACAAAAGATATGAGTGGATATGGCAATCATGGTGAATTGGTGGGGGATATAGATTGGACTCAAGGAAAATTTGGATATGGACTTAATTTTAATGGATATAATGACTATGTACTTATACAAGATGACGATTCCCTGGACAATACCAATAAATTGACGATAGAAGCATGGGTATATCCCACTCTGTTAGATGGAAATCCTAGGGGAATAATTTCGAAGAGGGTCTCTCCAAATAATAACCAGGCATATTCGGTCTTCTTTTATACCGACAATAAACTGTATGTGGATATAGATGGATATAACGATAGATTTAGTACAAATATGGTATTTTCTACGGGAAGATGGTACCACATCGCTATAGTATATGATGGGAGCTTGCCAGCAAATGAGAGAGTAAGGGTATATGTGAATGGAGAGCTAGAGAAAATTGCAAGCGAGTCCTCTTCTTCTATTCCAAACTATAATTCAAATTTGACCGTTGGAGCGATGAATGCAAACTATGGATATTCATTTAATGGAATCATAGACGAAGTTAGAGTATATAAAAGAGTTTTAAGCCAGAGTGAACTTTTTGAGCATTATATCGCCAAAAAGGCCAGACTTGATTATCAAGATCTGAGATTTGTATATTACAACTATACTACTGGGATAAGTGAAGAGATTCCCTACTGGTTAGAGAGCGATAAAAAAGCCTGGGTGAAGGTTCCTTACATACCAGCGAATACAATTTTTGATTTTAATACTACTCCTCTTTTCCTATATTACGGAAACCTCGAAGCTGGGGAAGAAAGTAATGGAGAAGAAGTATTTGAGTTTTTTGATGATTTTGAAGGAAATACATTAAATTTGTCTAAGTGGTATGTGTATGGTAGCGGATATGTCATTAATAGAAATCTAATCTATTCTAATGGATATATGGACATAGAGAGCAAGAAGGTATTTGGGTCAAAAATTGCTTTTAGATATAGAGGGTATCATGCCCTGTCTCCGGCGAATTGGGTAGGTTTAATTGTTCATGGAAGCTGTCCATGGAACCCGATTATAGAATATCACTCTTGGTGTGGGTGGACATTCCACTGGCATGATTGTTCAAATAGAGGTTATGTGACTTTACCAACCGAGCTAGGGAATAGCTGGCACATTTTTGAAGCAAAGAGAAATGAAGATAACTCAAGTATACTGGTTGTGGACGATTCACCTGTATATTCCTATGCTATACCTGTAGGACCTCCTGTAAAAAAGAACCTAACATTATTCAATTACAACCATGCCCCTTCGAGCATTTTAAAGTTAGATTGGATTTTTGTTAGGAAATATAGCGAACCAGATCCAGAATCTGAGATAGGGGAGGAACAACAGCTGATACCTTGGTGGAATCAAAGTTACAAATGTAGAATGCGCGTGAATATAACAAACAATAACCTGACAGAAACGCTTGAGGAAGGATATTCTACAAGTGTGGATGTAGATACAGCCTCCCTTTATTCCCAAGGTAGACTCCTCGCAAATGGAAATGACCTAAGAGTTGTTTATTGGAACGGAACAGAAAATATAGAAATCGACAGATACAATGAAACATTTTTTGATATAGCCGATTACGATGAGCCAGGCGACTATGTTTCAAGGTGGGCATTTGACGAAGGAGGTGGTAGCATAGCTTACGATAGCAATACAACAAGTGCAAATGACGGCACAATCTATGGAGCAACTTGGACGGGCGGAAAATATGGAAATGCTCTGCACTTTGATGGTACAAACGATTATGTAGAGATACCAAATTCTCCAACTTTAAATCCGTCTGGAGCTTTCTCTTTATCGGTGTGGTTTAAGGCGGATAGCTTAAGCGATTGGCAGGGCGTGGTATCAAAGCTTACAGATGTGAATACTGGGAATGGAAGGGGATTTAACATTCAGATAGGCACGAGAGAAAATATAGCCTCCCTAATGGCAGATGAAAACGGAAATTGGGTTTACCTCAAAACTTCTTGGGCACCCGAAACTGGTAAATGGTACCATGTAGTACTTGTGCATCACTCAAATAATCTCAACGAGCTTTATGTAAATGGCAAGCTTGAAGCCACTAACTACCATGCTATAGCATTCACAGACAATCCAATGCAAATGGGAAAATTCTACACAGATGCCAATGGGTTATATTTCAATGGAACTATAGATGAGGTAAAATTCTATCATCGCGCTTTAACCAAAGAGGAGATATATTCTCAGTATGTTGAAGGCAAGACCACAAAAATATGGTTTAGAACACAGAGAGATATTCCCCCTAATGGCTACGATGACAACTATTTCATTTACTATGGGAATCCCCTCGCTGGAGAACCTCCAAAAAATGCGAGCAACGTTTTTCATTATTTTGATGATTTCGATACCTACTCTGGTTGGAGTGGGGATGTAAGCGAATTTGGCATTACCACGCTTGAAGGAGAAAATGTTTTGTATGTTTTACCTACCGCAACAGGTTACCCGGGATGGATATATAAACCAATAGAAACTCTAACCTCCTATAAGGTAGAGGTATATATGAGAGATGAAAACGACTCAGCTAATAGCCCACATCCCGGAGTGATAATTTCTGGAACGGATGGAAACAACTGGAACGGAGTTTACTTCAGGGCAAATTCGAATCAAATAGTAGGCTCGACAACTACGGGAGGTTCAAATAGTTATGGGAGCCCCTTAGATTCGCACGATATTCAAGGTGCGACTTGGTATGAGGTTGAGGCGATAGTTCAAAATGGAGTAGTAAAGCATCTCTGTGTTAACGGAAGCGTGAAAACGAATTTCGCAAACTGGAACGTAAAAGATAATCTCTCTATAATTGGGCTTTTCCATTATGGAGGTACCGATGGACCCGGCTATTTCGATAAACTTACAGTTAAGAGGTATATCTATCCAGAACCCACAGTAACTTTTGGTTCGCAAGTATGTAAGTATCCCGACCTCTCTATTTCTTCTAGTGATATTACCTTTTCTCCTAGTGTTGTAGTAGATGGTGACATCGTCTCTATAAATGTAACGGTACACAATAATGCGATGTTTGCAGATGCAAATAATTTTGAGGTCGGATTTTTCTTGGGAGACCCGGCCCTGAATGGTACTCTAATAGGGAGTAGAAGAATGTCGGTTAAAGCCTCATCTTTTAATACAACCGGGATCAGCTGGGAGAGTTCTGAAGGGAGCTATGATATTTTTGTGGCGGTCGATTATAGGAATTTGTTAGAAGAGAGTAATGAAAGCAATAACAATGCAAGTAAAACATTAGTTGTAGAGAAAATAAAGCTTAAAGTTGTTGAGGTAACGCCAATTCCAAGAAATGTTAAACCCGGGGACACATTTAAAGTAAATGTAACTGTAAAGAATTTAAACAGCAAGGAATTAAAAGGGATAAAACTTACTTTAAATATTCCCTCAGGATGGGAGATCGTAGATCCCCCAGAGGGGTATTATTTCGTCGATATTCCCGCTAACTCTAACACTACCAAGGAATTTACGGTTAAAATACCCGAAAACTTGATGTACTTTGTAGTAAGGTAAAAGTAACAGTTAAATTGTAAAAGAGAGGATTATATAAAATTGTGATAAGTGAAACTAGCCTGGTGGGCTTAGATATAGTATACCCGGTAAACCCCCCTCATGCTTTTGCAAATATAAAATATGTAGAGGAAGAAAGAAACTTAGTATACTTTGTTTTAGAACCCACTCTTGCGGAATCTGAGAAGAAGATAATAAAAAATATAGAAGATATAATGTTCGAGGTTTTAGATGTGGATTTCTTTGGAATAAAGAAAAAAGGAAAGGCTGAAGAGTATATGAGGCTTAAAATTGACGATATCATAGAGAAATATGAAATTAAGGTTCCAGAAAAAAGTTTAGATAAAGTGAGGTATTATATAATTAGGGATTTTGTAGGTTACGGAAAAATAGATGTATTAATGAAAGACCCAAATCTGGAAGATATTTCTTGTGATGGAGTTGGAATACCTTTATATGTGGTTCATAGAACTTATGGCCCAATGAGAACTAATATTAAATTTAATGATCCCGATGAGCTTGATTCCTTCGTGATAAAACTTGCCCAATGGTGTGGGAGGCATATATCGGTTGCTGAGCCTCTACTTGATGGAGCTCTTCCCGACGGTTCTAGGGTTCAAGCGACTTATGGGTCAGACGTTACTAGGAAAGGTTCTACTTTCTCGATTAGAAAATTTAGAGAGTTTCCGATGACTCCGATAGATCTGATAGAAAATAATACAGCTAGTTCTCTATTGATGGCATATTTTTGGTTTGCGATCGAGAATAGAGCCTCAATTTTGGTGGCGGGTGGAACAGCTACTGGAAAAACAACGATGTTGAATGCCCTCTCTCTATTCATAAGACCAGAACTAAAGATAGTATCGATAGAAGATACAGCGGAGCTGAATTTGCCCCATGAACATTGGGTTCCCTCTGTCGCCCGACCCGGATATGGCCCACCTGAACCCACAGGCGAGAGATATGGGGAAGTTACTATGTTTGACCTCTTGAAGTCCGCTTTAAGACAGAGACCAGATTATATAATAGTAGGGGAAGTTAGAGGGGAAGAGGCGTACGTTCTCTTTCAGGGGATGGCTACGGGGCATGCAGGTTTGGCTACAGTACATGCAGATAGCGTAGATTCCCTTATCCAAAGGCTCACTACCCCACCAATTAATCTTTCTCCAGCCCTACTTCAAGCTTTAGATATAGTGGTATTTCTAACTCACACGAGGATAAATGATAAACCTGCAAGGAGGGTGATGCAGGTAACTGAAATAGCGGGGGTAACTTCTGAAGGGGTAGAGACTCAAGATGTTTTTAAATGGCATGCTAGAGATGATAGTTTTGAATTTTTGGGTAGAAGTAGAATATTAAGCGAATTGATTGAGACTAGAGGAGAATTGTCAGTTTGGCTTTCGGATACTGAAATATGGGATGAAATAGAGATAAGAAAAGATGTGTTGGAGTGGATGCTTAAAAAGGGAGTAAGGGACTATAGAGAATTTGCTAAATATGTGGCAGAATTTTATAGAGATAGAGAAAACTTTCTTAAAAAGGTGTATCAATGAATCTCGAAAGCTATTCTCTGTTAGCATATAGGAGGGTTCATACTTTTGCAGAGAAGATATCCGATTATTTCTTAGACCTTAAGAGAGAATTGCGAAAGGCAAATCTAAATATAACATTGGTTGCCTATCTAAGTGCAGCGATCTTTACAGCATTTTTGACTTTTGCATTCTCATTTCCATTATTATTGTTGTTATCCGTGATAAGAGGCATAACTGTATTTTCAATGTTAATAAGTATTTTTTTATCTTTAGCTCTATCTTTGCTATCTTTTATTTCATTCGTCTATTATGTAAAGTATAGAGCGGGAGAAAGGATGAGAAATATAGAAGTAAACCTACCATACGCCGTAAATCATATGGCGACGATAGCTGCGAGCGGTGTTCCTCCGATAGCTATATTTAAATCTCTTGCTAAGGGGGGGTATGGTGAGATATCTAAGGAAGCCGAAGAAATAATGAGGGATTGTGAAACTTTTGGATATGATATAACTGATGCGATGTTGAGAGAGGCTGAAAGAACGCCAAATAAAAGATTTAGAGAGTTGCTTATAGGGATGAATTCTACTATAAAGGCGGGGGGAGACCTAGATGCATTCTTAGCTGGAGAAGCCGAAAGATTGCTGACGGAATTTAAAAGGAAATGGAAAACAATTATAGATAGACTTGGAATGTATTCGGAAGTTTATGTTACCCTCTTTGTTGCTGCACCCGTATTTTTTGTAGTTATGGGAGTGATAATGGGCGTTATAGGAGGAACTAAAATAGATCCTATAGAAATTTTAAAATTTGGTATATATTTTGGTATTCCAGTAGCAAATATAGCATATCTATTATTTATAGAGGCAAGTATACCTAAATTGAGGCCTGATTAAAATGGAAAAGAATGAAAAATATGCATACATAATAAGCTTTTTAATTCTCTCTCTCACATTTTTTAGAGCATTAATAACTTGGAGTTTGGATGCACTTTTTGTTTTTTTGATTATAGTGGGAATATTACCTATTTTCTTTGTGAAATACATCGAATTTAGGATAATTAAGAATATGGAAGAGAGATTTCCCGATTTTTTAAGAGATTTAGCAGCAGCAAGGGAAGCAGGGATGACTCTCCCTT
>CAZSVW010000062.1:0-7524 GCA_964610485.1 Candidatus Hydrothermarchaeota archaeon
CAAAATTTGGCCGAATCGAAATCTTCGGCTGATATGATTTACGGGACGCGCTCATAAGGAGAAAAAGTGTCATATCCTAACGCTGTCATAGCTGGTGCACCCAAGTGTGGCACAACGTCCATCTTTGATTATTTAACACGTCATCCAGAGATATGTGGTTCGACAGTCAAAGAGACCCGATACTTAATCGATAGGGGCTACAGTCTTTTCAACAAAAAGCGAAATTACTATAAAGACGGATTAAAGGGATATGAATATTACTTCAATCATTGCGAGAGCGAACAATATCGTTTAGAAGTTACTCCAGATTACATATATCAACAATTGCCCATTAAAATTTTTCAAGAACTACCTGAGACACCTAAGATTATATTTATTCTCAGAAGGCCATCGGACAGGATATTTTCTTTATATCAATTTGCAGTCAATAATATGGCTGTATTGGACGCTAGCATAACCTTCTCGGACTATGTGCAATTATTAAGAAATGATAGGTCATATTTCCATGGGAGACATGTCCTGCAAAATGCAATAGAGCACAGTAAATATATAAACTACCTAAAAAAATGGCAGGCCGTTTTCAAAGAAAACGTCTACGTATTCCTATTCGAAGATTTGAGAAAGGATCCGTGTAAATTTATGAAAACAATTGCTAACGACCTCGACATAACGGGAGATTTCTTCGAGTCATTGCAATACGAAAAAAGGAATGTGACTTACAAGGTAAGGAATCAGCGCCTTCATTCTATACAACGGAGGCTTGCAAACGTCGGATATATCAGTCATAGGCCTAGGGCTGTTCTATCAAGATGTGTAATAGGGCTCGTACGCAAGATATACAGGTTGGCAAATATTGAAGATGCCTGCGCTAAAAGAAGTGGTGAGGACTTGAAGGTACTGGAGGAGCTTGATTTAGAATTTCATAAATACAATGAAGAACTGGCACGATGTTTTGGGATCAACATCGCCTTATGGCAAAACTCGCAACCCAATTGACAACAAGGCACTAGCTTTGGCTAGACTCAGTACTAATGAGGAACAGTTGTGGAAATTGGGCGTCAAAGTGACCCGAAGGATAGAAATGCAGCAGGGGCAGTTACAAGCTTTTCAGTAAAAGTTCGGAAAGAGATGTCTTTGGATTGCTTATTTAACGGGGCACTGGAAAGAAAGATGGTGATCAATTGTTTTCTATCCTAGTTCATATCGGTTACCATAAAACAGGGACAACCTGGCTTCAAAACCTCTTTTTTAGTCAGCACCCATCGTTAGAAATGGGCTTTAACCATCGAGAGGTGTTTGATTACATTGTGGCGCCGAATAGTCTCGATTTCTCGGTTGATAAAGCGAGAGGCTATTTCATGCCCAAATTGGAGTCTATTGCCTCTTCGGGGAAGATACCCGTTTTGTCCTCAGAAATGCTCTGCGGCAGTCCTTTCACAGGCGGGCGAGAAAGCAAGGAGAACGCTGACAGAATTGCAAAGCTGTTTCCCAGTGCTAAGATCCTTATCGTCATTAGGGAGCAGGTTTCGGCCATTTGCTCAACATACAAACAATATGTACAAACTGGAGGGCCTGGATCACTTCATCAGTTTCTATTTCCTCCGTTCCCTTCTTTCAGTATTCCCAGGTTCGATCCGATTCACTTCCAATATCACCGGCTCATAAAATACTACATATCCTTATTCGGCCTTTCAAATGTAAAGGTCATGCTTTATGAGAGTTTTTCAGCAGAAAAAGAAGCGTTCTGTAATGAGATACTAAGCTTTGTTGGATTAACTACTAGTTCTGTCCAGCATTATTCTAACAAACGTATATATGCTAGTCTCTCTGACAGGGCTATTAGTATTAAAAGAGTGCTAAACAGATTTTCGCGAACAAGAACATATGCTTGGCCAATAGTAGATATTCCATATTTACATCGTTTAGCAATTAAACTATTAGGTGGCTTTGATAGCGTTGTCAGTAGCAAGAGCCCACAAAATCAAATATACAAGCAAGTGAAAAGATATTGTCAGGGACAATTTATGGAAAGTAACAGGGTATTGGAATCATTATTAGAAGTTGACCTAAAGGATTTTGGGTATGAATAACACTAAATCCCCCATGATCTCCTTGCTTTTAGAATTACAGGTCATGTTGGCATTTATCGATCAGGCAATAATTTGGCGTACATATCATCCATTGTTGCATCTATGAATCATATGAAAGAAAGAGTGATATTGGTGGGCGCATTTGATCGTTTGAATTTTGGTGATCTACTATTCCCGATAATCTTTGAAAAAATGCTGAAGCACTACAATTTTCAGGCGAAAATAGATTACTTTGGCGTTATTGAAAGCAATTTATCCACATATGGAGGAAAAGCAACAAGGCCATTGAAGGACCTATTCAATGATGATAAACTACCAGATCACAGTACAATAGTTTTGGTTGGTGGAGAAATGTTGGCAGCGACTTGGACAACCATTTTCAGATATCTCTTGCCTAAGTATGGAGAAATTACTTTAAGATTTCTTCAAAAACTGCTTGGCTCAAATACTACTGACGAAATAAGCAGACAAATTGTTGGAGTGAGGAATGATTTACCCTGGCTTCTCTGCCCTAGCTCTTTTTCGTCGAATGTAAAAGTAGTTTACAACTCAGTTGGTGGTGTGGACATATTAAGACTATCCCGAAAGCATAAAGAATCTTTGAAATCCGCATTAAGCGAAGCAAGATTCATTTCAGTGAGGGATTCAATTACCAAGCATAATCTTGATCAACTAGACATTGACAATGAAATATGCATATCGCCCGATTCGGCAATCGTAATGTCTAGATTTTTCCCCAAGAGGCTTCTACTGTCACTTGTCCACGATAAAACATTATCAATTATAGAAGAACTTCATAAAGGATACTTTTGTTTTCAATCTAACATGTATTCAGTAAAAGGAAAAGAAAAGGTAATCGCTGATCAACTAATGAAAATTGCAAAAGAATATGGGATGGGTATTGTTCTGCTGCCGATTGGTATAGCTACTGGCCACGAAGATCAAATAGCTGCCAAGAAGCTCAAAGCCTTAATTCATAATAATTATGCAGCTATTGTTGCTGACAATTTTGGTGTTTATGATATCATGGCATTGATTTCTTGTTGTAAGTGTTTTGTTGGTACTAGCCTGCATGGTGCTATTACTGCAGTGTCGTATGATATCCCTAGAGTGGGATTGACGGCGAAAGTAAAGAAGTTAGCTGCTTTTTGTAGTACATGGGATGATGCGGAAATGCCCTTGTGTAATTCGGTTGATCGTTTATTTTTGTCAGTAGAAAAAGCACAGAGTGTTACACAAGCTTCACTAGCGGCAGTCCGTAATAGACTGATATTTGAATATGATCTTACTTTTCAGAAAATACTTTCAACGCTTTCTATGCTTTGAGGAGAGACCTGGTCAGAGCCTCATTCTCGCGAGATCATCGAAAGGAGAAGAGTTACTGCGTGAGGCTGGGGAAAAAGGTTATCTGAAAACTGAAGACTACGATATTTCTGCGCTGGGACGGATCCAACAGTATCAGCAAAATCGAAGGAGAATTGTGGGGGCACGCATTTTGGCCTTAAGATTGAGTGGCAAATTCTACCCAAGGTTCTCTGGTTTTTATTTGCGGCATAATGCACTGAGGGCTGGTGTAAAAAATAATTTTTTCAATCTGTTCGGGATGCTTAAGCGTGTCATTCAAATGAAAGCACGATGACAGACAAAACTAGAAAGAATATACATCCGCTAAATCGTGCAGCCCGCAACATGGCGTGGTTGTTTCTCGGTAAACTGTTCATCGCACTCGCTAGGTTCTTCTCAATACCCCTCATTCTTGGCCATTATGGAAAAGTAAATTATGGACTTGTTATACTGGCCATGGCATTGAGTGGATATATGAATATCGCAAATCTCGCACTGCCAACGGGAATGATCAAACATGCGGCAGCATGGTTGGGTACAGGACGTATAGACAAGCTTTCTAACGCTTCCAGGAGCAGTTTTGTTTTCTACAGTGGTGTCGGGTTATTGAATTTTCTGGTCTTTGTTTTGCTTGCGTTGTTTGGGTTGCATTTGTTTAATGTACCATTGGACAAATTGCGCGATCTTCAACAGATATTTATTATTGCAGCTATTGCGACACTTTTCACATGGCCTTTTTCACTTGTGGAACAGTTGCTTTCCGGTGCAGAAGAGCTGTCATGGCTAGCGAAAACAGAGATGCTTCAGGAATTTGCACGTCTATCGGTTATTATTACTGCTATTTGGATGGATATCTCAATCGTTTGGTTTTTTTTACTATATGTCACTGCTTCAAAGTTTGCAATTCCCCTTAATCTGATGAAATGGCGTTCATACGTGCCCCTCTTGCAAAGCTTTAAACCCGGTTGGTACTGGAAAGACTTCAAGGAGGTTCTTGTGTTTAGCATAGGTTTGTTGGTCATTGCCCTATCCGTAACTTCAGCAATGCAGTTGCGTCCGATTGTGTTGGCGGTTAGGGCTACGGATGGAGTTTCTACGGTTGCAGAATACCAAATCATATTTGGTATCACCAGTATTCTTATTGTATTGAATGGTGTAATCAGGACAAGTATCCTTCCAGTTGCTTCAAAGGTCTATGCAAACGGTGATTGGAAATTGATAGAATCCATTCTTTTCAAAGTAACAAAATATGCATGGTCTTTTCTGGCTCTTATACTTTTTGGCACCATGATGATATCAGATCGCCTGCTTACAGTATACGTTGGCTATCAGTACGCAGATTTAGCTCCGTGGCTCATAGTATGGCTATCAGCATTCCTTTTCTTATACTTGGGTCCTGCAGCCAGCGTTGTGATGGGTACAGGGAAAATCAAACTCTTGATGTTGAGCAGCCCGACAGCTGCAGTTATTTCTATCGCCCTTGCGTGGGTGTTATCACCGAAACTAAATGTCGGAGCTGTGGCTATCAGTACGCTGGCATATTACGGGTTTCAGTTCCTTATATACCACATATACTATTTGCCAAGAGTCCTGAAAGCCTCATCCATACGTATGCTAAGGCAATCCTTTCTGCCTCCCGTGATTGCCGGATTGCTGATGGTAATTGCCGGTCGAGGTCTGGCAACAGTGCTTTTTCCTAAGAATCCTTATTTTTGGATACTTGTGGCTTCCACCACGGGTTTGTCCGTATATGTTCTATACATTCTACTGTTTTCGATAAGGCCTCCGGAGTTGATCGATGTGTATGGTAAAATAAGGCTTGGAAAGGCAAGCATACAGTGATGAAATCGCAGATAATCTTGGTTCTTCAATGTATCGAAGGTCTCATTCTCGATTTTTCAGCATGCACGATCACCCCTCATGGCTGGAAACACATTCCTGAATTTAACCGTCATTTTCGATCATAGTTTTGAATTGTCGATATTGTGGCACGGGTATTGCTTAATAATGTATACCGTAATGGGCTTTGCTATATTTCGGAATGAAGGAGGATTAGCATGAATTTGATTAGAATCGGACAAATAGCTATGGTCGTAATCTCTGTTGTTCTTGTCGTTATCATGGCTATGCCTGTTTGGGCAACAATACCTTGGGAATCACAACTGTTTCCTAAGGAGGGAGATCACTATAAGTTTACAAAAGTCCGTGATTTTGAATTGCCTGATTTCTCTCACGCGGGTTATCATAGTGGAGAAATGCCAATACCGAATGTAGCTGTGAAAAAAGAAATCGGTCCAATTGAAGGAGACAATGCAAATCATATTAGAGCGGCCCTGAAAGAAGCTGCTGGTGGCGCACTACTTCTAAAGCAAGGAACATATCGTATCAGGTCGAAGTCGGAGATCGTAATACCTGCCAATACGGTTCTGAAGGGCTCCGGCACAGACAAAACTTTTATCTTTGTTGATATCGACAACACTGGGCAATCATCTGTTATAGTGGGAAACCGTTCGAAGAATACTGACCCTAGAATCAGCCGATGGGAGCATTCACGCGAGATAAAAACTGATATTGTTGGGGATGTTCCCAACAATGTTTCAGTTCTATCCGTAAAGACCACCGATGGGTTCTCCGTCGGAGACTGGGTAGTCATAAAAAACGAGGTTAATGACGATTTCCGGAAGGAATACAATGGCGTGACTAAAGTCAAGGGAAAAACAATTTGGCCAAGTGATCGGTCCTCAATTAAATTCTTGCGTCGTATCACTCATATTGACGTGAGCAATATAACCATTGACCGACCCATAACGCATGTCCTAAAGGGTCGAGATAACCCCCACGTCATGAAGGTGACGTGCATGGCATCGGAAATTGGGGTTGAGGATTTATCTATCGGATTCCGAACTCCCTCAGATTACCCAAAATACCATGATGGACATTCCAAGGGACAAGAAGCAACTTATCATAACTCTGCGGCGATTCAATTTGGGAATGTAGTAAACGGCTGGATAAGAAATGTCAAGACTTATTCGCCCCAGGGGAATAATATCCATATCCACAGCCGTGGCATCGTGTTAGCCAATTCAAGGTATATAACTGTTGAAAACTGCGACCTAGGGTATCCGGCAAACATCGGCGGTGGCGGTAATGGTTATATATACGTCATCTCAATGAGTAACGACTGTTTGATAAGAAACTGTGTCGCACGTGAAGGTCGTCATAATTTTCTATTTAGTTATACCTCATCCGGTAATGTAATTAGTAGTTGCAAGTCTTTTAAATCATTACTTCCAAATGATTTTCACCACAGCCTTTCCATTGGAAATCTTGTAGAAAATATGCAGATCACGTGCAGCCACAGCAAAAGTAACGCATTTCAGACGAAAAACCGAGGCAGTGGTAGCTGCGGAGCCGGCATTACCGGGACCAACAATGTTTTTTGGAGAATAGCGATTGATCCTGATGATTGTACAATCTACTCACGGCAGGCCAGCGCTGGTGGGGGAAAAGGGTATGTTATCGGTGTGACAGCTGTTAGTGGACCTAGTGTGACGGACGCATCTGAATGGAGAGAAGGAATCGGATCCGATGCTGGTCTCAGGCCAGCCTCCCTGTATAGCGAACAATTGAGTCTTCGTTTAGGCAGGGAAAAGAAGGCATTGGGTAGCGTTCAAAACTTAAGGTTAATAATTTCTGATTAAATCACGATCTCTTTCTATGGTTAGAATTGACAAACGAAAACCAAAAGAAAGAGATCGTGATGGAACAAAATAGATACAAGGACAGTCTCTGCAATTGTTCCCGCGCGCGTCTTTGGGCTGGCGAAGTCATTTATAGTACACTTCGGCTTCCATACAAGTCCCGGCACGTTGCCAAGATGAAGTCGAAAGGCCAGCGAGATGACGTGCTAACCAGCGAGAATCCTCGTGCCGAGTCAAAACCGAGAGATTGAGATTCACGTCAAAAACGATATAGTGGGATTGTGAACCAATTTTACTTGTCGAATCGCCCGGTGAGCGGACTATCAATTATTTGAAGGTAGTGTAAAATATCTTGTGTAAATTCTGAGAGGGTAGAAAAAAGGGCGCTT
>CAZSVW010000063.1:0-7445 GCA_964610485.1 Candidatus Hydrothermarchaeota archaeon
AACATTATCTTATTGGATTCTAGATATCCCCAGGGTGTTCCTATGTCAAGCCAAATTCCTGGAATTTCAACGCCACACACGTATTCTCCTTCTGATATAAGAATCTTGATGGAGGTTGTTATCTCATACTCCCCTCTGGCAGATTTTTCTGTTTTTTTGATAGCTTTGAATATCTCTGGAGAAAAAATATAAACTCCCGCGTTCGCCATATTCGATATATTACTTTTTGGCTTCTCCACTATATCCACTATCCTATCACCTTCCAACTTTACCACTCCATAATCTCTGGGGTCATGCACTCTCTTCAATCCCAACGTAGCTGTACCCTTATGGTTCTTAATCACCGTCGAAAGAGCATCGCTTGTTACTATAGTATCGCCATTTAAAACTAAAAAATCTTCATTTATCCTAATTTTAGATATCGCATGCGCCGTTCCCAATCTCCTTTTTTGATGCACATATGTTATATTAACTCCAAGTTTTTCTCCCGTCCCAAAATAGTCTATTATCTCCTTGGCTTTGTATCCTACCACCACTACTATTTCCTCTATTCCTATTTTTTTTGCTTCTATGATAATATGCTCCAAGATAGGCTTTCCAACTAAAGGAAGCATGCATTTCGGCAATGTCTCAGTTAAAGGTTGTAATCTCTCCCCTCTTCCCGCAGCTAAGATAACTGCCCTCATTTTATTTCCTTTTCGGCCTTTTTAAGTTGTGTATGTACGAATCTCAGTAATTCTTTTACCCTTTTTTTGCTCTTAGCTTCAACACTCGCTCTAATAAGGGGAGTAGTATTACTTGGTCTGAGTAGCGCCCATCCATCATCGAATACAACTTTAACCCCATCTGTCAAATCGAGAGTATATCCCTCGTTTAAGAGGTTCTCTTTTACTTTCTCCACCACTTTAAACTTGATTTCGTCACTATATGGAAAATTCTTTGACTCCATAGGATAACTGGGTATCTCGTCAACTAGGGAGGAGAGTTTCTTTCTACTCTCTCCCAAAATCTGAGCAAGTTTTAAACTTACTAATAGGGGGTCGTCGAAGATATAAAAATCGGGCATAAAAAAATGGGCAGAGGTCTCCATTGCAAAAACTGCACCATATTTTTTAATGGCCTCAGTAATAAAAACATCTCCAACTCTTGTTCTTACAACTTTTCCGCCTAACTTTCCTATTTCCTCTTCTACAATCATGGAACAAGAAACATTGGCAATTACTACACCTTTCCTCTTATTTAGGATTTCCCTACATATTATTATCCCTATCTTCTCAGTTTGAACTATTCTTCCTTTGTCGTCTACAAAAATTACCCTATCTCCATCCCCATCATACCCTGCTCCAAAATCTGCCCCTTTCGCTTTAACTACCCGAGCTAAGTCTTGTAAAGTCTCTTTACAAGGTTCTGAGGACCTACCTGGGAAAGTGCCGTCTGGTTGGGAATTAATTGTAAATACCTTGTGTCCTGCCTCTCTGAATATATATGGAGTAGAAACACAACCCGCTCCATTTCCTAGGTCAAGTACTACACTTAGAGACTTACTAGCTTTAATCTTAGAAAGAACAAACTCTGAATACTCTTTAATTATCATATGTGGATCTAGGTTATAAATCCTGCCCAACCTATCCCATTGAGCAAGAGAATACCTTTTATTATTGTAAATCTTCTCGATCTCCTGATTTTCAAAGGTATATCCACTACCATCTGGATGCCTAAACCTTATCCCATTATATTCTGGAGGATTGTGAGAAGCTGTTATGTAAGCTCCGCTTTTTTTCTCCTTCCATATTTTAAAATTTGCTATCGGAATAGGTAGGAGACCCATTGAGATACAGTCACAGCCAGTCGAAGCTAGTCCCGATACAAATGCTTTCTCTATTATTTCACTGCTCGTTCTCGCATCTCTTCCAATAAGTACCTCTTCTTTTCCTTTCAGGAATGTGCCAAATGCCATTCCAATTTGGGTGGCTATCTCGGGAGTGAGTTCGACATTTACTATCCCCCTAACATCATATGCCCTAAACAACATTTTTCATGCCCCGAATTTCTCCGATTTTCCTAATAAGTCAAACAATATAGGCATTATATCTCTTCCCCGAATTCTTCCGAGCCCTCCACTCACGCAACTACGCTCATCAAAGTGGGAAACCCCATCTCTTCTTACTTCAGGGCCACAGATAAGTACGGGAACCGTATCCCCCGTATGGTCTCCTACACTCACCGGAGTTGTATGGTCGGCAAGTACGATAAGGTAATTTTCGGTTACGAAATCTCTGAGATTCTCAACTGCCTTGTCTATCTCTTCTATTATCTTGATTTTCTTATTATAATCTCTATCATGTCCAGCTTCGTCTGCTTCCTTTATATTCATAAGAATGAATTCTTTTCTTTTCAATATTTCCAAAGCTTGCTTAACCCTATCTCCATATTCCCGCTTAGTTTGCACCACTTCCATACCTACTAACCTACCTATTCCATTGATTATTGCAGTTGTTGCTAAACATGCAGAATTAAGCTTAAATTTTTCTAATTTTGGTGTTTTACCCGCTCCTCTTAAAAGTATAGCATTTGCAGGAGGCTTACCTTCCAAAATTCTCCTTTTATTTATTTCATGCTTTTCCAATATGTTTCTAGCTTGTTTAGAGAATTCGTTCAAAATCTCTGCTGTTCTCTTTGCTTCGAAGCTATTATCTAGTGGTATAATTTTTTTAATAGGACGCCCAATCTCGTGCGGATCAGAATCGCTTACCTTGTAACTCAAATTTTTCCCCCTCAAAACTAGAACTGCCCTATGAGCTACAGACTCCTTAAAAATTATCTCAACTCCTTCTATTTCTATTTTATTAAGAGCTCTAGCCAATTCCGAAGTTCCTTCACTTATTCTACCCGCTCTTCTATCCCTGATTATTCCTTTCTCATCCACGGTTGCAAAATTTGCTCTAAGGGCTATGTCGCCTTCTTTGAGTTCTATCCCTACTCCCGCCGCTTCAAACGGGCCTCTACCGGTATATACCTCATATGGGTCATATCCAAGTATGGAAAGATGCGAAGTATCAGACCCCGCTCTTATCCCGGGTGCTATCGGGTCTAATATCCCATTTATCCCCAATCTTGCAAACTCATCTAAATTTGGAGTATGTGCTACTTCAAGAGGGGTTCTGTAATCTAGCTCTCTAACCGGACGGTCTGCTACACCATCTAATACCAATAATATTGCTTTCATAATTTCAATATCTCCGAGATATTCTTTCCCAAGATTAATTCTCTTTCTCTTTCAGAAACGATCTCCTCAAACTTTTCTCTGATTTCGTATTTCATGCTTGCATAAGGGAAATCAGAACCCGCTATGAGTTTATTTGCCCCCAACCTATCCAAGGCCTCAACTACCCTATCAACCTCAGCTTTTACTGTTCCCAGATAGACATTATCATGCTCTTCACATACTTCAATATAATTTTCTCCCCTCATATGGGCCAAAATTATCGTAACTCCTGGTACTTTCTCTGCAAGCTTTGCTATCTCTGTATTTTTAGAAGCCTCCTTTCCATTATCAAATACCACCGGGACTCCAACTTCTTCAGCAATTTCTAATATCTTAAAGACAAAAGGGTGGTTCGGATAAAAATTCTGTGCAGTAGGATGGAGCTTTATACCTTTTAAACCAAGCTCCGTTAGAGCTCTTCTAGCATTAAGCAAAGAAAGTTCTCTCATATTGGGGTCTAACCTAGCGAACCCTATAAGCTTATCTGGGTTCTCCCTTTGCATGCGCGAGATAAAGTAATTTGCTCTCTCTAAGTTTTCATTAAATGGAAAAACTATGGCTTTATCTACCCCAACTTCATCCATCTCTTTCAATAACTCTTCTACACTTAAAGAGGCACCATCTCCTATGTCGGGGCCGCCCAAATGTACATGGGAATCTACTATCATCTTTTATTCACCCCTAACAAAATCTAATAACGGCAAGGGTACCGGCAATACCTCCTCCCAAACTTGAAAGGAAATTCACTGTACTGTTTCCTATTTTTCCCTCTCTTTCAAATAATGCTCCGAGTATGCTATCTAAATGAAAGCCGAATATTCCACCAACCATAGAGGCTATCAAGCATATTTTAAAACTGGAAAATCCTAAAAGATAAGCAGAGATGCCGATTAGTAAAGACCCAACTATGCCTGCAATCTCCCCGAGGATAGAAATCGCACCATCCTCTCCTGGATTTACTTCTTTTAGATTTGTTATCAATCTCGGTTTCTTCTTGCTGAGTACCCCTATCTCTGATGAAAGGGTATCTCCAGTAACTGTAGCTATGGCGCCTATATATGCAGCTATCAAAAGGTCATTTGAATTTCCATAGTACATGAGTGCTATAGCAGTAGGAATTGCCCCATTTGCTACCACATTCACAATAGTTCTCCTACCATCCAAACTCTCGGCCAAATTTAGATTTTTCTTCTCTTCGAGCTTATACCTAGTTGATAGATATCCAAGAAATAAGAAAGTGAGCAGCAAACAAAGCCACTTAATTCCTGCAGAGAGCCTTATAGTTATAGCCATTAAAAGGGCAACCAAACTTCCACTGAGGTCTAATATACCCACCCTATATATAAAAATCCCCAATAGTGCCAAGATAGGCAAATCTATCATAATACCTTTATTTTCCTAATATCTACATTTTTAAGAGGGCAGATTTTATGAGCAACATCGTGCATCTCTTTTGAAATACTTCCATTCAATACTTGCTCAATAAATTCCTCAAGGGTTGAATTCTCTATTCTTTTTTTAACAACTTCAACCATGGCTTTTCTTATGGCTCTCTCTTGCGAAGTCTGAGACCTTCCTCGAGCTATAGCTATAGTTCTCACTCTAAGCTTCTCACCACTCTTTGTCACGGCATCAAATATTCCCTCTACTCTAGTTGTTTTTCTCCTTATCTGGCTTCTCATATACTCCCTAGAAAGAAGGAGACCTTTGAACTTGGTGTATGCTTTATCGCCCTTTACCTCATCTATCTGGAATCTCAGCTTAATATACTGTTTAGTGAAGTCCCCTGTTAGGTCTTTCAATGTCACTTCAACTACTCTGCCTATGAGCCTATCTGGATCAGATGCAACGGTTTCTCCTATCTTAATCTCGTTAAACATTTTAGGTGCATATATATCAAACCATCGCTTTGTTTTCCATGTATCTACTTTCCTTTTAGTTCTCCCTCTTGCCATTCCAATCCTCCTACGCTATTTTAGTTTTCCCATTCATATATTTTACCAATACTCTGGGTATTTTAATGCTACCATCTTTCTGCTGATAATTTTCCATTATTGCTATTAAAGCTCTTTCGGTTGCAATTAAAGTACTGTTTAACGTGTGAACGAATTTTGTAGGTTCATTTGGCTTTCCCCTATATCTTATATTTGCTCTCCTAGCTTGATAGTCTGTACAATTACTACAAGAGACTACCTCCCTATATTTCCCCTGTCCCGGAAGCCACGCTTCTATATCATATTTCTTGGCAGCAACCGTCCCTATATCACCTGTACAAACATTGACTACCCTATACGGGATTTCTAACCGTTGAAATATCTCTTCTGCATTTTTAAGCAAGAACTCATGCTCACTCCATGAATCCTCCGGTTTACAAAAGATGAACTGCTCAACCTTCTCAAATTGATGAACTCTAAAAATTCCTTTTGTATCTCTACCATGAGTTCCTGCCTCTTTTCTAAAGCACGGGCTAACTCCACAGTACCTTAGAGGCAATTCATTTTCTTCTAAGATTTCATCCATATGTAATGCCAATAAGGCATGTTCAGAAGTAGGGATTAAATATAAATCTTCCCCTTCTATTTTATATATCACGTCCTCAAAATCCCCCAAATCCGTTGCACTCTCTATAACTTTTCTCCTAACCATATAGGGTGGCTGAAAAAGAATGAAACCTTTTTTTTCCATCATTTCTAAAGCAAACTGAATTAATGCATAGTTGAGTTTCACTAAATCCTTCTTAAGATAGTAAAATCTTGACCCACTAGATTTTGCTGCCCTCTCCATTTCAATTAAATCTAGGTTGAGCCCTAAATCAATATGGTCTTTTGGTTCAAAATCAAACTTCGGTAATTTTCCCCAAGTTTTTATTACCACATTATCGCTCTCATCCGTTCCAATCGGAACACTTTCATGGAGTATATTTGGCAATCTATAAAGTATTCTCTTTATTTCCTTCTCAATTTTTTCAAGTTCTCCTTTTTTTTCTTTGATTTTATCGGGTATTTTCTTAGCTTGTTCTATCTTTGCTCTTACATCTCTTCCTTCTTTTTTCATTCGATTTATTTCTAAAGAGAGTTTATTTCTCAGATGTCTAAGTGAATTTATTTCGGAAATAAGCTCTCTTCTTTTTTGGTCTAAATAAATTAGCTCATCCACCAATGGAAGTTTATCTAAATCGCCCCTTTTCCTGAGATTGTCCTTGACTATATCTGGCTTTTCTCTTATCAACTTAATGTCCAACATTTTCAACTGCCCTCAATACTTTATCTATAATCCACTCACAAAATAAAACGTCTTCCAACGTAGTAAGCAGAGTTTTTAAGGACTCATGTTCTATCTCAGTAATCACCTTGTTTCCCACATTCTCACTTTTAACCTTTATTGGAACCACCGTATTATCTATCTCTAACAAACGAGCTATTTTATTTGCTTTTCTTTCCTCCTCATACACAAACTCAAGTATTGCTCTCATTTTCGAGTTGTTTTTTTAATTCTTTTTTTGCATAGAAGATAAAGTTTTCCTCCGTGCCTTTCTCTATAGAAGCTCCTGCCGCTATGTTATGTCCCCCTCCTTCACCTTTAACTTTTTGAGACGCTACTAACATAACTTTCCCTAGATTTATTCCCTTATCAACTAACTCACGGGTGGCACGGGCAGAGACCTTTACTTTTCCATCTTTATCAAAGGCAAAGGCTATTATTGGTTTGAGGGGTTCTAATACCCTCGAGTTAAGCACCATTGACACAACCGTACCCAGCACATTCTCATTTATTTCATCTTTAGCATGAAATGTATAGAATTCCCCCTCATCCCTTATCCTATCCAAATTATTAGAAATCCACCTATAACAAGAGCATATATAACTTTTATGTTCTTTGAGCATGTGTAATGCATTATTATACATCTCTTTTCTGTCTCCTAAAACAACTGCTATTCCTATTCCACTCTTTTCATGCTTTCCGCATCCATTCAAGAGGGTAGCATATTCTCTTGCATCGCGTAATGGTGTTTTCTCATCCTCTCTTAACAAGGTAAATACATCCCCCACTATACTCTCAGCAACCTTTGGAGGAACTTTATGTTCAATCATCCTCAAAATTAAGGCCGTGGTGAGTCTTCTTCTCTCTTCTTCGGTCAGATCTGCCAATCTCGTAAATTCATCATTTTTTTTAATGGGAA
>CAZSVW010000064.1:0-7268 GCA_964610485.1 Candidatus Hydrothermarchaeota archaeon
GTTTTTTGTCTACTCCTCCAACTCCAGTCCCCATTCCTGGAAAGGCTATTTTTTTAACTTTTATTTCTTTTGCACATTCTAATGCAGCTCTCGTAGCTTTTTTTACATTTTCTATGCCGATTTTTTCTGCAGGCATCTCCATAGTAGTGGCATGGATTACGTATTTTGCCTTGAGTTTCCCTGCCGTAGTAGCAACAGCTTTTCCCACGGGTATAGGGGCCTTCTTCTTTGCTTCTTCTTCTATTATCTCTCCTCCTTTTTTCTTTATTGCAAGGGCAACTCCTCCACCCATTATTCCTAGAGAGTTCGATGGATTTACGATTGCATCTACATCTTCCTCTGTTATATCTCCTATTTTGATTTTAATCATTTCTTGATTCCGCTTTCAAAAAATAGTTTTCCTTCATCTGTTATCTTGATAAATACAAATTTTCCTGGTTGAGAATTTACAGTTCGAATTGCAATCAACCCCTTCTTTTTAGCTTCGAGGATAGAAGGATAAACTTCTTTTATTTCTTTTCCGAGAGCTCTAGCTAATCTAGGCAGACATATTTCATCTTCCTCACAAAAGTTTAGCCCAAGTGCAATGCACTGGCTGCACAGGTCTCCCTTGAGTGGTTTAACTTCCTCGATAGGTATGAAGCCTATCTCCATCTTAGTTTTCATTTTCATATTTTTTATGTCTAAGAAAATATTTATGTGTTTTGAATGTATGTGGCGGGAGCAATAGGTATCGGCATAAAGCTTAGAATGAGCATGAGCGCCATTGCGCCTAGCATCATTTTTTCTTTTCCCGTGGGTTCGGAAACATCGTCCAATGGTCCTGGATGTTGCGACTTAGTGAGGAAATAAACTACGATGGCCCAAACAAACCACCCCGGCCATATGAATCCCATTATAAGTAGGAAAAGCATTGTAAGGCGGTATATGTACTTATATTTCATTGGAGCAATTCCTCTGATTACGTGTCCACCATCTAACTGACCTACGGGTATTAGATTCAGGGAGGTCACAAACAGTCCAGCCCATCCCGCTATAGCTAGAGGGTGGAGAAGGAGTATCTTATCTTGCATTTCTCCAAATAGTATCCTAGTCACTAGATAGAAGAGGAGGGAAGGCCCGAGTATAAATCCCTCTTCCCCGATAGATGAGGGAGGGGCGGCCTGTGATAGATATATTCCAATAATAGAGAGGGGGACGCTTAGGCAAAACCCTGCTATCGGTCCAGATATGCCTATCTTTATAAGGCTCCCTCTGTTTCTCACCGGGGAATTCATAAAAATTACAGCACCAAGCGTTCCAAATGGAAATATTGGTGGAGGAACGGGGATAAAAATGGGTAAAGTAGCTCTTATTCCCTCTTTTTTTGCGGTGAGGGCATGCGCAAGCTCATGAATGCCCAATATTGACATAAGCGATATCGAGAAAATTATGCTTTTTTTAATGTCCCCTTCTGCCCAAATTGCATATCCAGCCCACGTCGTTGTTATCATTGTTGCGATTAATAATGCCAGATTCGTCTTTTTACTTATTTTTCTTTCTCTTCTTTCCCTTTTCAGTATTCGTATCTCATATCCGACGCATGTTTTTCTGTATATGGGAATAAATCCCTCGGGGAGGTTTTTATAAACGAGAGAGAAAGATTCTTTATGGGAATATCTCGGAATGACGCTGAATACGATGGAGTTCTCATCTTCTCTAATGTCGATGATTTCATAACCTAGAGAAACTATATTTTCAAACATCTATGTATCCTTCTGTGGCATTCATTTTTATTTTCATTCCACCCTTTAGTATTTCAAAAGGGTCCTTCTCCAGCGAATCAAGCATGGGAATTCTCGAAATGATTGCCCCGGTAGCAACTATTTGCTCGGCTTTTAAATTGATTATACCTAATGGGGCTTTACCATTTTTTTTAAGCTGATATATGACATATGAACCAACAGTTGAACCTTTCCCATAGGGAAAGACAAGAATCTTTCCAGAGATGCTTTTTCCAAATAATTCATGCCCCCTTTCTGTGACGATTCCGGAATTTGGATCCACTCCTCCAAGGAAAGTTATGGGTTCCTTCGTTATTATTACTTCTCCTTCAGCAGACCCCTTATATATCCTCCTTCCATAGATACGCATTCAGGATCTCCTCCTTTTTCTTTAAATCGTTCATGCAGTCCTCTCTCGTTATACCTTGGGCAAGTATCGTGCATACGGGAGAGCCTCTTTTTATAATTTCCCCTTCTTCTGGAACATCTTTTATAAACGAAGGAAACTTTCCTTTAACTTTTATCGTATGTTTAGCATATACTATCTTTCTTGCAAAAAAATTTTTTGAAATCTTCCTTTTCAAAAATATTTTCTCTCCCAAACAAGCTTTTACATGAAGGTCAAAGATATTCAGGTGGTAGGCTCTCTCTATGACTTCAAGTGCACCGGTGAGTCTTGGATTGATTTCGATAGCATACAGCTTATCTGCGAGTATAAAATCTATACCATTAATACCTACGAGTTTAAAAGCTTCTGCAATTTTTATTGAGGCTTCCTGGAGTTCTTCATGTTCAAACGGAGAGATATTCCCAAGATATAGGAATTTGTCTAGTAGCTGTTCTGTTCCTCCTATAAAAAAATATTCTCCTTCACATCCCAAAACCATAGCTGAGACGTTTTTCCCTTTGATGTACTCTTGAACTAGAAATTTTCCAGCAAGAGGGGGATGCTCGCCCATTTTATATATCCCTTTTCCTCCACCAGTTTTTATAGGTTTTATGACGTAATTTCCAGATATATCATTTATTTCGTCAGATTCAACTATAAAGGTCCTTGGAAAAGCTATATCTAGTTTTTTCATGATTTTTATTACTTTTTTCCAGTCTCTTACTCTCTTTACAACTTCTGGAGGATTGCCAAGGAGCGAGAAATATTTCTGGTACTCTTCAAGCAGCTCTGGGTGATTTTCAAATCCAGAGCCATATACGAGATGGCTATATTTTCCCCTAAATCTCAGAGAGAACCTAAATAAATTTTCTATAGAGAAATCGACCCGATTCTCCCTTAATGAGTAATTTTTGCATATCTTTTTTTGATCGGTATCCCCAAAATAGTCTACAGTTGCAAAATCGTATTTTGCCTGCCGTGCAGATTCTGCAATCGCCCTCGTGCTCGGAGCTACTATCAGAATTTTCATAAGAGTTCTCTGATGGGTGCGAACTTAACATCTAGATTTGATAAGTTTCTACAGTAAAATGCAGCTTTAGCGGAGTTTGTTGCTATCCCCTCAATTCCCATATCTTCGAGCGGGGATACAACCATGCAAGTATCAAAGATTGCATTTTCAAAGAACCATTTATTTTGCCTAGCTGTGTATACCCAAACTTTCTTTTCAGTTTTTATCCTTTTCAGCCTCCTTAGTTCCTCCAAGCTGCAATGTGGACATCCAACACATATTATATCGTAATCTTCACAGCTACTTAATTCCTCATAAACTTCCTCAATCTCTCTATCCCCTATCTCTATTTTTTCCAACCCGTCTCCCGATATCTCGGGGGTTACCCCCTCTATCTGAAACATGTTTATTGCTCCTATTCCAAGAGAGGCGCTCAACGCCTTAAGTTCGTCCAATGTAGGAGTTATATTTGTAAATCTTGGAATCTGATTAAAATGCCTTGCTATATAGTATCCAAGAGCCGAGTAATCCGCTTGCTCCCTTAAATCCGCACTCACCTTAACTAGGAGTTCTGCCTCTCTATTTTCTTTTAGGTGCATACCATAGAGGGGAGTTTTTCCAACTATAGCACAAGCTAAAGCTGAAATTCCGCTTTCTCTATTGCTCCTTGCTCCAAGAACGGAATTCGCGAATACCACCGCACTGGATTCTGCCCACGCTATGTGTTCCCCGAATCTCGGGAGATTTCCAATCAGATAGGGAGTGCAGGTACATGATATCAGGATTCCCATCTCCCTAAAATAGTTTATAATTTTTTTCTGTTTTTCTACAAAAGAATTAGAGATTCTGAACTTTTTCCAGTTTTCTAGGTCTATCCCCGCAGGATTTAATGTAGTTAGTACCCTTACCTTGCATTTGGACCAGTCTTTTAAAAACTCTATTCCGGCATCTCCTATTGTTTTGTAGCTTACTCCAGAAACCTGAGCGCTTCCTATACTCACCAGCCTCTCGGCTTCATTAATTTCTCCCAGTGCCACGATGAGCTCCATCGCTTTTTGTATTCCTTCTCCAAACTCTCCATCTAGGATTTTCTCCTCTTCTTTGGTCAAGTACATTCTTATTCCTTCCTTGTGGCGTCTATTCCTAATTTGGTCGTGACCCCTCCTTTTTTTGAGGATGGGTCAAGCGAGGAACCCTTGGCTCCCTTGATAATTATCAAATCCCTATCCCCCTGAAATCTCGTAGCTATCGCATATTCCACCTCTACGGGGTTGAATATATCTATGTCATCATCTACAACTATCACATGCTTCATGCTTGGATGAGCCGCTAAGGCCGATAGAATAACGTTTTTAGCTTCTCCCGGAGAGTTTTTCTTTATAGAAATAACCCCATGCAGCCAGTTACATCCACCCCGAGTAAGGCAGACATTTTTTACCTCGGCAATTCTCTGTACAGATTCAAATATTCTGGGCTCCTGGGGCATACCCATTAGGAGTTTATGCTCCTCCCCAGCTGGTAGGAGTGCATGATATATGGCATCCCTGCGATGCATTATATTGGTAACCTCTATTACTGGCTGTTTTCTCCTTATGTCATAGGTGCCTGTAATGTCCATAAAGGGACCCTCCCATGCTTCTTCGTTGGGTAAAATTTTACCTTCTATTACAATTTCGCTTTCTTTTGGAACTTCTAAGTCTACTGTTTCGCATTCCGCTAGTTCTAGCCCTCCAAGCAGCGAAGTAGCAAGCTTGAGTTCATCCAGGTATATTGAGTAAGAAAAAGCAGCAGAAAACAGAATTGCTGGGTGAACACCTATGGCGATAGCTATTTCTAATCCTTTTCCATTCCTTGAGGCTCTCCTAAAGTACCTATATAAATCTCTCTCACACAGCCTTATTGCCATTTTGTTTTCATTTAATACGAGTAATCTGTGAATAGATGCGTTTCTGCCATACTTCGGGTCTCTGGCTATGACCACTCCCGAAGTTATGTATCTTCCGGCATCTTCCCTAAAATGCTTTAGAATTGGAAGTTCTTTTAGGCTGGAGACTTTCTTTTCTTTGAATTTCGCTTTTTGTACTATGGTTGGGTCTTTTAAATTTTTCAACGCTTCCAGAACAGTATAAATGAATTCTTGTTTAGTAGTTCCGAGCGCCTCACACACCCTTTCCCTTGTGGGACAGACGTTACCAACTATTCTAAAGTTTTTATATCCTTTTACATTTTCAAAAAATACTGTCTTGTTTTTATTTTCACTTAAAATAGATGCAATTTCGTAGTTAGTTGATACTTCTCTTTTGATAATGATCTCCTTTTTCAAAAAACTTCTCACTTCATCCCCCACCTCTCGTATAAGTTATTTTCAATTCCGAGGACATCTAATATCTTACCTACGACGAAATCTATGAGGTCATCTATTTTTTTTGGTCTGTGGTAAAATGCAGGCATGGCAGGTAAAATAATGGCACCAGCTTTAGACAACCTCAACATGTTCTCTAAGTGAATGGTATGAAGCGGAGTCTCTCTGGGTACTACTATGAGTTTCTTTCTTTCCTTTAAAACCACGTCAGCGCTCCTCGTTATTAGGTTGTTTGCATATCCGCATGCTATTGCAGCGAGGGTTTTCATGCTGCATGGCACTATCGCCATGGCATCTATTCCGAAGGATCCCGAAGAGAACGGGGCTTCAATTTCATCTTCTCTATAACATTCGATATTTTCGCCGATTTCTAGTTTCATAATTTTCTCCGCATTTCTCGATACTACGCAGAATGTTTTGATTTTCTTTTCCCTTAGGACATTGACCAGTCTGACTCCATATACCACACCCGATGCTCCGGTAATGCCGACTAGCACTTTCAAAGTTCGTCACCTAGAGATGAGATATATCTCATATAATGTTTTATCCCGGAGAATCTATTTCTGAGATATTCCAACTCTATTTTTTCTTTGTTTATCATTTCAAGAAGTTCTCTTTCATATTCTGCTATTTCCTGAAACTCTCTGTTTTCTCTCAATCTACGAGAAATCTCAGCTCTTCTGGCATCTACATTGCTGAATTTTGGCTTGTTCCATTTATCTTTTTCTCCAACTACATCTAAGGTTATTTTATCCTCTATTTCTCTTTTTCTGTATTGAACAAATCTCAATTGTTTTTGGAGCTGGAGAATGTCGTATTGTTTCTCTTTTATAAGTTTTGGTAATTCTAAAAGTTCATTTATTAACTCTTCTTCCACAAATTTTACCTCCAAAGATATAAGCCAGGGGCCGGATTTGAACCGGCGTAAGCGGATCTGCAGTCCGCTGCCTCGCCCCTAGACTACCCTGGCATCTCATTTATCTAAATAATTAACAACGAAATATTTATATATGTTACTCGCTAAAATTTGATTTAGGTGATAAAATGCCAACAGTAAAATGTGATGATTTGGAAATTGTGGTAGACGACGATGGATTTATGCAAGAACCAGAAAAATGGACTGAAGAGATAGCTAAATGCCTTGCAAAACAGGATGGAATAGAAGAGTTAACAGAGGAACACTGGAAAGTAATAAAATACTTGAGAGATTATTATTTGAAGTATAAAATCGCTCCTCCAATAAGGCAGCTTGTTAAGGAGACAGGGTTCCCATTAAAGAAGATATACGAGCTATTCCCTCTTGGACCAGCAAAGGGAGCTTGTAAATACGCAGGATTGCCTAAGCCAACAGGCTGCATTTAAATAAAATTTCTTTTTTTATTATTTTTTGGAAGTTTAAATTTTAGTGATATATTTCTGGATTTTCAAATGTAAGTTACAGAATGTCGCTAAGAAAGCCCCGCTCTTTAGAGCGGGGATGAATTAAGGGAGGCTGGAAGTTAATATCTCTTGTCGAAATGTTTAAATTAATCGAAGCTCATAGAGATGTTGTTGGATGTGTGAATGTGAATATAGGGCTCGCTCGAGAGGGGGAGCCGTTAACGGGGCTGTGGCAAGCCCCCTGCTTCTAAGGGATAAACGATGCATCTAAGATGCAGATGAGGATGAAATCCTTAGAAGCGGGAACCTCTCACGCTTTAGCGTGAGAGGATGTCAGTGATAGATGTCTCATTGTTTGTATTTGCA
>CAZSVW010000065.1:0-7200 GCA_964610485.1 Candidatus Hydrothermarchaeota archaeon
ATATTATTGTATATAAATGTTTCTATACATTCACCAATGTATAAAAATAAACATCAACCTAAAAGTTCTTTCCATCTCTTTTCTATATCTCGGTCTATTTTCTCAATTTCGACCTCGCTTAAATGTTTAAATCGCTTTTGAGTTTTTAAGTATTCTCTGACATGCTTTCGGCGATTTGGTTTGTAGGTTATTCTAATATTGCCATCTTCAGCTTCATAGAGGATCCACATCCCAGTATCAACCGCTAGTCTCCCAATCTCGATAGTCTTTTCACTGGGAAATCCCCATCCTATCGGACATGGTGTAAGAACATGGATATAGGCAGGACCTTTTGTTGAGACTGCTTTTCTTACCTTTTCCATGAAATCCAGAGGAAAAGAGACACAGGCCGTTGCTACGTATTTCGCTCTATGTGCAATCATTATTGAAGGCATGTCTTTTTTGGGTGTTTCATTGCCTATTGATAAAGCTCCCGGTGGTGAGGTAGTAGTGCTCGCACCATAAGGCGTTGCCCCACTTCTCTGCACTCCAGTATTCATATACGCCTCATTGTCATAGCATATGTAAGTGAAGTCGTGACCTCTCTCAACAGCTCCGCTTAAGGCTTGCAGCCCGATATCAACAGTTCCTCCATCCCCCCCTATAGCCAAGACTTTTATTCCCTTTTTCCCCAGTGCTTTTATAGCAGCTTCTATTCCACTAGCTACTGCAGCTGCATTTTCGAATGCTACATGAATCCATGGAACTCTCCAAGCTGTTTGTGGATATTGTGAGGATACAACTTCCATACATCCGGTTGATTGGCTTATTATTACATTCCTACCCGTGGCTTTGAGTATCAGTCTCATAGCTATTGCAGCACCGCACCCTGCACAGGCTCGATGCCCTTTGGCAAAGAGTTCGTCATCACTGACTTTCTCTATTCTCCTAGCAAACTTCCAACACCTAGATGCTGTTAATTGGGCTTCACAATTCTGCCGACACTTTACATAGCTTGGAACATCAATTAAAGCTACCCTCATTTTAACCAACCCAGATAACTTCATGTTTTGGATTTTTGCACTCTTCTATTATCCTACTAATGTGCTGATTTGCTACGTCTCTGCCACCCAGTCCGACTATGGCTCCGATAATTTTTGGGCGAACATCTTCGGAATAAAATATCCCCTTTAATTCTGAAAATACGGCACCTTCACCTAAACCTATGGAAACATCTTTCTCTACCACTGCTACAGTATTTACATCTCTCAAGGTTTGTATAAGCTCTTCTCTCGGAAACGGTCTGTAACACCAAATTTTTACTAGACCTATTTTTTCATTGGTTGAGTCGATGAATTCTTTTATAGTCCCTGCTACTGAACCAAGGGTTACTATTGCAATCTCCGCATCTTCCATGTTATACTTTTCTATCAATCCATATTTTCTGCCAAACTTCTTTTCAAATTCTCTATTAACTTTCCTTATAGTTTCGTAAGCTTTTTCCATAGCTTTTTGCTGTGCTATTCTAAACTCCATGTACACGCTAGGATCCCCCAAGGGTCCTAGCGTCATAGGAGTAGCAGGGTCTAAAATAAAAGGTGGGGAATATGGAGGAAGAAAGCTCCTCACATCTTCTTTCTCCGGTATCTCCACGGGCTCTATGGTGTGTGTTAAAACATAACCATCTAAGCAAACGATGGAAGGGAGATATACCCCCTCGCTTTCAGAGATTTTATATGCCTGTATCGTTAAGTCCAATACTTCTTGGTTCGTTTCACAGTAAAATTGTAACCAACCACAATCTCTTATCGAGATACTATCTTGTTGGTCATTCCATATATTTATAGGTGAGGACATAGCCCTATTTGCATTTGCCATGACTATGGGCAATCTCAATCCGGAGGCGACAAACAGCATCTCATACATGAGAGCTAACCCTTGAGATGAAGTCGCAGTGAAAGTTCTAGCTCCTGCAGCGCTAGCCCCTATACATGCGCTCATTGCACTATGCTCGGACTCAACTCTTATGTATTCAGCATTAAGTTCTCCATTTGCTATAAATCTCGCAATATCTTCAACGATATGGGTTTGTGGAGTGATGGGATAAGCAGCTATAACATTTACGTCACATAACTTGACAGCCTCTGCTAGAGCCCTGCTCCCGTGGATTACGTCTCTTCTCACCATTACTTCTCCTCCAATACCATTTTGATAGCTCCGGTTGGGCACTCATTTGCGCAAATTCCACAACCTTTACAAAAGTCTAGGTCAACTTTCATTTTTCCTTTTTCTCTATATATGCTTGCATCCGGGCAGAATATCCAACATGTTCCGCACATTATACATTTTTTGTGGTCAATTTCGGGGTAGAAAGTTCTCCATCCCCCCGTTTTATACTTTTCAGTACTACCAATTTCTCTTATATGTCCGCCAATGGTGATCATTATACACCCCTCTCTATTTCCTTGTAGGCAGTTTCAGCAGCTTTAATATTCTTTTCTGCAAGCTTTTTAGGGAATCTCTTCTCTAAAGCTTTTTTTAAAGAATCAAATGTTATTTCCTTTGTAGCAGAGGCAAAAGCCCCTACCATTGAAGTATTCACTATGGGGACTCCTAAACAATCCAATGCTATCTTAGTTGCATTTATTGTCTTAATAGAAGCTTTAATATTTAATTTAAGCTCTTCTTTACTTTTTTCTGTATTTATTATAATCATTCCGTCTTCTTTTAATCCTTTAGTGATATCAATAACCTCTAAAAGCGTGGGGTCTTGAACTATTACATAGTCGGGTTCATAAATTTGGCATCTCACTCTTATAGGTTTGTTATCTATTCTCGCAAAGGCCGTTACTGGAGCTCCTCTCCTCTCAGTTCCGAAAAAAGGAAATGCCTGAGAATAATTACCATCATAAAAGGCAGCTATTGCGATTAAATCCGCCGCAGTAACTACTCCTTGACCACCTCTCCCATGAATTCTGATTTCCTTCATTTTTTCACCTTCTTAAGCAAGGGTAATGGGGTGCTTGAAGAGTATATCGTTCCTGCAGTGTTTAGGAGTTCCTCTCTATTTTTTGAAATTACTGGCACAGGTTTCCAATCGTCAGATTTAATCGAAATTACTCCATCTATAATCCCCTTCTCTAGCGCATAACTCAAAATCGCTGTAACTGCCCCCCCGTCTTGGGCTTTTTTCAATATTTCTTCATCCGTAGCTCTAACAGAGAATATATCGATATATTTTCCAAACCCTTCATCTTTAGTTGCATTGAAGAATATGTTGTTTTCTATCTCTCTTTTTGGTAATGCAACTCTAGGACATGCTAAGTAGCATAGATTGCAATCTTTGGGACATTCCCCTTCTAGTTCTGGCCTGGCATACTGGATTACGAGTATTCCTTTGTCGCATGCGGCCGAACATGTTCCACATGAAGTGCATGCACCAGCATCTATTACCTCTTCAACAAGGTTATCAAAGTTTTTCCCCGATGCTTGTGATTTTATTTCCTCAAAGCTTAAATCGTAAGTCTTAAAATGTTTTATCTCAAAGCCATATTCCTTCCTTAGTAATGATTCTTTTAGCGCTTCCTCCTTTTTTTCTGTACTAAGCTTTATGGTAAGTTTGGGGTTATCCAAAAGTTTTACTTCTATATACCCTTCCTTTTCGGCTTCTTTCAGTATTTTCATCCCCTTTTCTGTTCTTACAATGACGGTGCTCCATCCATTTGGACTATCCACAGAACCAACAGAGATATCGGCTAACTCAGCAGCGAAATCGAAACACACCTTACAATTAATTCTAACATAAGGCTTTGAAGCTTTAAGCGGTATCTTTGTGATTTCTCCTCCTTTTCTTTTTATGACAATTTTTCCCTTCTTAATATCAAATTTTTCAATTTCTTTCATGTCAATTCCGAAGTCATCTTCTATTAAAGCTCTAAAACAAGAGAATACCCAATTTTCTCTACAGAACAATCCTATAGTAAGCTCGATATCTTTTGCCCACTCTTCTTCTAGAACATACTGGAGTTTTCTTAGTCCTTCTATTTGGCAGGGCATTCCAACAAAAGCATACACCATAAGACCACCATTCTTAATGAATGATAATTATAATTTAAGCATGAGGTATCTTATAAATAGTTTTTGGTCTTCACCAAAAGCTCTGCATTCAGCACCGAGGCTCCAGCGGCGCCTCTTATGGTATTATGTCCCAGAGTTATGTATTTCACGTCAAAAATCGAATCTTTCCTTATTCTCCCCACGCTTATGCTCATTCCTCCACCGGCATCTCTATCTAAGCGAGGCTGAGGTCTATCTTCTTCTTCTCTTACTATTATAGGTTTCTCCGGCGCGGTTGGCAATTTTAGCTTTTGGGGCAACGCCTCAAAATCTCTCATGACTTTTTTTATCTCTTCTGGAGTAGCACCTTTAGAAGTCTTAACAAAGATAGCTTCGGTATGTCCGTCTATTACTGCTACCCTATTGCATGAAGCAGAGACCTTAAACTTTGCTGGAAGAATTTTCTCTCCATCGAACTTGCCAAGTATCTTCAAACCTTCAGCTTCGACTTTTTCTTCTTCATTCTTGATAAATGGAATTACGTTATCCAATATAGCCATGCTCGGCACGCCAGAATAACCAGCCCCAGACACGGCCTGCATGCTTGTAATAATAACCTTCTCTAACCCAAAATTATCATAAATCGGCTTTAATGAAAGAACCGCCATTATAGTTGTGCAGTTTGGATTGGTGATTATGCAACCCTCCCACTTTCTATTTTCCTTCTGAACTTCAATTAAGTCAAGATGTTCGGGATTTACCTCGGGTATCAAAAGGGGAACATCCTCTTCCATTCTATATGCCGAGGCATTAGAAGCTACTATAAAACCAGCCTCTGCAAACTTTGGCTCTACCTCTTTAGCTATGCCAGAGGGCAAGGCAGAAAAAACAATCTCAGCATCTATTTTTTTCGGGTCTATCTCCTTAACTATCATATCTTTTATATTCTCGGGTATCTCGCTATCAAGATACCATTTTGCAGCTTTATAATAAGGTTTTCCAGCAGACCTCGGAGAGGCCGCTAAATCGCTGAGCTCAAAAAACTCGTGATTAGCTAAAAGCTGGATAAACCTCTGCCCAACCATTCCAGTTGCCCCGAGAATTGCTACCTTTATCATGCTAGTTCACCTCATTTCTATAATCGAATAGCAAAGATAAATAGTTTTACTCTGTCTTGTAAATTGTTACATCGTATGGCAAATAATATTCAAACTCGATTTTTTTAGTTAGATTCCATTCTTTTTCATCTAAGATATGCATTTCGGATGGAGAGAATGCATATATGTAGTCATCTATGAATAGAGCCCTTAGCACCACCGTTTTATGTTTGTCGTCCTTGACCATGCTGATTCCATTTTTAATCTTAAATATGTATCCATGATTATTAACGGGTAAGAATACAATTTCATGTTTGTCGTCCCATAAAAAGGCATGATAGTCCCTCAAAGCAGGTGACCACCACTCGTCTAGCTTATACTTATCTATCTCTTCTGGATTTTCCAAGTTAGAGATATTGAATAGTGATATTTTCAGTTTTCTATCCTCATCTTTTCCTATACCAATAAATAAGTTGTTCCCGATTGGATGTAAGTAGGTTGAATATCCAGGTATTTTCAATTCACCCAAAAGTTTTGGAGATTCCGGATTTTTTAAATCGATTACCAAAAGCGGGTCTGTTTCTTTGTAAGTTATCATAAAAGCTTTGTCTTCTATGAATCTAACGGCATAAATTCTCTCACCCTTTTCCAGTCCAGTTAGTTTCCCAACTAGATTCAGTTCTTTATCCAGAACATAGATGTTGTTTGTAGTTTTGTCTCTATATTTCCAATTCCCTATCGTGCTAGCTACCCTCAGGTATCCTTTGTATTCATCCATTGCAAAGTTGTTTATCAGATGTCCACTTACTTTTCCGCTTTTCACTTCAAAATTTTTCAAATCAATTTTTGCTATTCCAGTGAACTCTATTTCTTCCCAGTGATCTTCCAAATAATATTCGAAATCTTTTTGTAATTTGTTTTTTATGTTATTTCTTTCCTCTGATTGCAGAGATTTTAGGTATTTTTCAATAGTTTCCGTTATTTCAATAAATTTTGCCTTATCTCCAAAGTCTTTATTTTCAATAACTCTTCTTATCTTGCTCGAAATGTTATTTGGGAAGTATTTTTCCGAGTTTTCGTATATGAAGTTTAGCATTATTTTCTCTTCGTTTGGTGCTAGTCTGTATGCAAAGTATAGGTTATTCTTTGACATATAGATAGTAGTTTGGTAAGAACCAACTATGGCAACTGAGTTTCTTATTTTACCTTCGTTTATGTCTATTTTACTGATAATATAAGTTACATCAAAATAGTTTGTGTAGATTGGAGGAATTATAGGGATATAGTATTTATCATAACCTATACGATACTCATTCCATATGATAGGGCATTCTATATCATTTTTCCTAATGATTAAGTATAGGCTTGCGTTATATAGCCTTGAATCGATATATACTCCCTCTAGACTTTTTTTCCAAATAATTTTGGGATGTATCGGATCTGAGATATTGTATGCATGGATTTTTTCCCCATCGATGATGATTAGTGTATCATTCACTAAATATAGATTTCCAGAGAGTGAGAGATTATTTATAATACTTGCATTTTCTGGGGGGAGAGGATTAATTAAATAAGTTTTTCTTTGCGAGAAGGCTATTAGGTTTCCATTAGTTTTCAATATATCAGCTTCATCTATTCCTTTAACTTGTACGTTTGTTTTTGAGTATCTTTCCGCCGTTTCTTTGTTTTTCATTATGCCCATTTCTGGAGTTTCTCTACCTAGAGAGTACATTAGAGGTCCAAGCTCGGGAGGATAGAATTTCTCAACACTTTCCTTAAATTTTTCAAGCTCTGCCTTAGAGTTGACTTGAACTAAAGAAAATTCCTTTTTTTTGACTTCACTTTTTTCAGAACTTTCGATACATGCGCAGTTGCAAATAACAAGTAATATTATGAAGAGGAGGATTATTTTTTTCATGTTAAAAAGTAATAATGAATTTAAGTTAAAAAAAGTTTTGAAATCGTTCGGTAGTCTCCGAACGATTTATTAATCATATTGATTTTAAAAAATTTAGATGATTCAGGTATATATAGACGGCGCATCCCGTGGAAATCCCGGTTTGGCTGG
>CAZSVW010000066.1:0-7096 GCA_964610485.1 Candidatus Hydrothermarchaeota archaeon
AATCACGGCTATAGCCCTGGGGGCGAACCTGCTCAGAGATGTAGTAAAGAAACCCCTGTCTATGGGGGCTGATGAGCTTATCCTACTTAAGGATGAGGCTTTTGACGGGGGTGATAGCTGGTCAACAGCCTATGCTCTGGCTAAGGCTATCGAGAAGATAGGCGACTATGACATCATCTTCTGCGGGAGGGAGGACGCTGACTGGAATGCCGGGCAGGTGGGCTCAGCCATTGCTGAGATATTGGCACTACCCAGCGTAACACTAGCCCAAAAATTAGACGTCACTAATGATAAAGTAACAGTAAAGAGAAGGACAGATGACGGCTACGAGATGGTTGAGGTATCCTTGCCTGTCTTGATTACAGTAAGCAATGAGATTGGCGAGCCTCGTTATCAAACCATAAAAGGGATTATGGCAGCCAAGAAGAAGGAGCCTGTTATCTGGAAACCAGCCGATATAGAGGCTGACCCTTCTCAAATCGGTGCTACTGGTCGGCGTATTAAAATGCTCAAGCTATTCCAACCCATTCGCGAAGGTAGATGTGAAATTGTAGGAGGAGCGACTCCTGAGGAAGAAGGAGTCAATCTAGCCCTGAAACTAAGGGAAGCTAAGATATTGTAGCAACGTCCTTCCCCATAAGACGCCGTTTAAGAATTCGTGATTAATTCTACTTTGTCAATTAAATACTAGAACTCGACGATGTTGTTGATGAACTTATTAAAGATGTGTTAATATAGGGGAATTTAATGGAACTGGACAGTTTTTCAGGAAAGAAAAAAGATTTGACCTATACATTCAACAAAAGATCTACAGCTATATTAGTGGTAGATATGTTAAACGATTTTTTAAAAACAGGCGGCAAGATGGTATTGGATACCGGAAAGGTTATTATTGAACCAAGCAGTAGGTTATTAGAAAGGGCTCGTAATAACGAAATACCCATTGTCTATGTGAATGACTCTCACCGTCTTGGCGTC
Organism: Candidatus Hydrothermarchaeota archaeon; assembly: GCA_964610485.1. Taxonomy (GTDB): domain Archaea; phylum Hydrothermarchaeota; class Hydrothermarchaeia; order Hydrothermarchaeales; family CAZSVW01; genus CAZSVW01. The sequence goes on from CAZSVW010000066.1 coordinate 979, forward strand.
AGACAGGATAGGGAATTTAAAAAAAGAGCAGAGCATTGTATTGAAGGGACTTGGGGGGCAGAAGTTATTAGAGAATTGAAGCCTCAAGAGGGTGACTTTGTGGTCAAGAAAAGAAGGTTTAGCGGCTTTTACGAAACGGATCTGGATTTGACTTTGAAGGACCTCAAAATAGACACTGTAATTATTATCGGGGTGGTTACAAATATATGTGTTCGTTCCACAGTACATGACGCTTTTTTTAGGGGTTATAAAGTCATTATTCCCAGGGATTGCGTAATGGCCACAGGAGAAAGAGAACAGGAATCCTCTCTTTATGACATTCAAACACATTTCGGTGAGGTAACCACTTTAGAAAGAGTGATGGAATTAATGTGATATAGCGGAAAATCAAGACGGGAAGATTAGGAGGAATGGCTGTCACTGTCTGGTTATCACGGGTTCACCCTAGGGGGTCTGGGAAGCAGTTGTAAACTCGTTCAAAAAAGACGGGCCAGAGGATCTTTCTTGGGCTTAATAAGTAATGGGGAAATCAGGTAGCATATAAGATCCCAGCAATAAAATTTTGAAAAGAAAGGGGGTGAAATTAAAGAAAAAAGGTGAAAATTGGGTTTAAGGTCAAGTTAATTTTAGCCTAAAACAGGAGGAAATATCATGGAACAAGAAAAAAAATCTCGAAAAGAAGTCAAGAAAGGGATGGACAGGCGGGACTTTCTCAAAGCGGCAGGTCTTGCTGGCGTTAGCGCCCTAGCCGCAGGGTCTATCGGAAAGGAGATTCTTACGCCTAAGACAGTTTTCGCTCAAGTCAAAGGACCGATTAAGATTGGCGTTGTCTTGCCCCTCAGTGGGGGACTAGAACTATTCGGACAGCAAGGAATACAGGGCATAAAACTGGCTGTCAAGGAAATCAACGAATCGGGGGGTGCACTTGGAAGAAAACTAGAACTTGTGATTGAAGATAACAAGACTGACCCCAAAACTTCTGTGGAGAAAGCTAATAAACTCATCAAGCGGGATAAGGTAATAGCAGTTGTAGGTCCAATTACGAGCGGTGCCCGGGATGCCATGACACCGACCATGACCAAACTGAAGACTCCCCTTCTCTATGCCACGGACTATGAGGGCGGAGTATGTAACCGTTATCTTTTCTGCTATAGCGCACTTCCTGAACAGATGGTTGACCCATTTGTCCCTTGGGTGACCGAGAATTATGGGAAAACCTTTTACCTATTCGGCGCTGATTATGTTTGGCCTCATAAGATGAACGTTGCTATTAAGAGAGCCATTAAAAGAGTGGGCGGGAAAGTCTTAGCTGAAGAATATACCCCTTTTGGTGTCAAGGAATTCTCTGGTGTGATTCGAAAAATGGCTGATAAGGAACCAAAGGTCCTGATTTTCACCCTCCCCGGAGCTGATGGTCAGACCTTCATAAAGCAGTTTCACGAATTTGGCATGAAGAAGAAGACCAAAATAGCTGCCCCGGGGTTTAATGATAACTACATGCCTGCTTTTACAGCAGGACAGGCAAATGGGATCGCAACTTGCAACCATTATATCCAGAGTCTCAATTTCCCAGTAGCCAAAGAGTTTGTAGAAAAACAGAAAAAGATGTTTGGGGACAAAGTTGTTGTATCCTTTTACGCAGACAGTCATTATGGCAGCATCTATTTTCTTAAACAGGGAATTGAAAGAGCTGATAGCTTCGACAAAGAGAAAGTGATTGATGCCATGGGGGATCAAGCCATCACAGCCCCCAGCGGAAACGTAATTCTTCGGGCCTCAGATCATCATGTGGTACTTAATATGCTCATTTCGGAAGTGGAAAATGGCGCGCTTACCCTTCGGAAGTATATAGGACCTATAGTGCCACCGGATCAATGTGGAGGGAAAAGGATGATGGGTGCGTAACACCCTGAGTGAGAAGAGGGACTGGTATTTCCATCATTCCCTCTTCCCTCCATACAACCAACAATGGAAAACATTCTAAAAACAAACAACCTCACCAAAGCCTTTGGGGGGTTGATCGCTGTGGACATTGTCAATTTCTCACTGTCAAAAGGGGAATTGCGCGCCTTAATTGGCCCCAACGGTTGCGGGAAAACAACGTTTTTCAACTTAGTAACTGGAAAAATTAAGCCCACTAATGGATATGTTTATTATCATGGAGAAGAGATTACAGGTCTCTCTATTCATCAGATCGCACAAAAGGGAATCAGGCGTAAATTTCAAGTTCCTAGCATCTTTGGTTCATTAAGTGTGTATGAAAATGTTGGTGTACCATTTTTTTCAAACCAGAAACGGCAACCTATGTTCGTGAATCGAAAAGTCCAAAAAGAATACCATGATCAAATAATGGCTGTCCTTCAAGATGTTCGTCTGGAAGATAAAGTAAATGAATTGGCCGACAATCTTTCTCACGGAGAAAGACAGTGGCTGGAGATCGGAATGGCTCTGGCAGGCAGGCCCAGTTTATTGCTTCTGGATGAACCTACGGGAGGGATGACCCTTGGAGAGACAAGAGCAACCGTTGATTTAATTAAGAAAATCTCTACTGATCTTCATATTTCCATCCTCGTGATCGAACATGATATATCTTTTGTCAGAGAAATAGAGAGCAGAGTGACAGTTATGTACAAAGGGCAGATCATTAACGAGGGAACCTTCGAAGAAATTCATATGGATAAGACTATAAGGAAAATCTATCTTGGAAAAGGCACAGAGCCATGCTTAAAATAAAAAATCTTCAGACATCCTATGGTGGGAGTCTTATATTACAAGGCGTCAACATAGAAGTGCCTCCAGGACACATTGTCGCTCTCATGGGACGAAACGGGGTAGGCAAAAGCACTTTGATAAAGAGCATTGTTGGGTTGGTCCCACCTCGATCAGGGTATGTTTTGTTAGACGGTCAGAACATTACAGGCATGCCTGCAAATCAGGTCTCAAACCTGGGGATTTCTTACGTCCCCCAAGGGAAGGAGATATTCCAGTCTTTTACCGTTTATGAGAATTTGAGATTAGGTGTTATCAAGTTCAAGAAAAAAAATAGAATAATTCCACAGGAAATTTTCGACTACTTTCCTGTTCTGGCTGAGCGGAAGGATCAGAAAGCGGGATCCTTTAGCGGGGGGGAGCAGCAAATGCTGGCAATTGCTCGTGCTCTCGTTTGCAATCCGAAGATTCTTCTTCTCGATGAGCCTTCAGAAGGAATTCAGCCCTCTATTGTCGAGGAAATAGGTCAGATTCTTGTGAAAATTAATAGGGAAAAAGGTATTACCATCCTGATAGTGGAGCAGAACGTGAATCTTATCATGGAGATGGCCAAGGAATGCTTCTTCATGGAGAAAGGAAAGATTGTTGAGCAGTCAGAAACAGATCATCTGCGAGAAGATGACAGTTTAATTACCCAATATTTAGCACTGTAGCATAAAAGGTCAGTCACATGAATATTTCCTCATTTAGTATTCAAGTCTTAAACGGTTTTGACTATATTTTGATCCTTATTCTAGTTGCCCTGGGCCTAGTGATCATTTTCGGTTTGATGGAGGTGATTAATATGGCTCATGGCGAATTTTTTTTGCTGGGGGCATATACTGTGGTCATGGCACAGTGGGCAGGGATTAATTTCTGGGTGAGCTTGATAGTATCTACAATCATTTTGGGATTGATTGGGCTAGCCATAGAATTTCTTTGCATCCGATTTTTATATGACAGACCCATGGATACAATTCTGGCAACCTGGGGTATCAGTATCGGGATCAAACAGTTCATAATCCTTGTCTTTGGACCGGCAGGGCAAATGGTCACACAACCCCTACCGGCTATGGTGAAATTCCCAGGGATCGAATATCCTGCCTATAGATTGTTTACAATGGGTGCCAGTATCGTTGTTATACTGTTTACCTTCTATGTATTTCTCAGAACGGACTATGGCCTAAAAGCAAGAGCCGTTATTGCCAATCGTCATATGGCATCAGCCCTTGGGATTAATACGAGAAAAATATATCGGACAACCTTTATTTTCGGGTCCGCTCTGGCAGGCCTGGCTGGAGCAATTATGTCTCCCTTGATGAGTGTAGACCCACAAATGGGTCTCGGGTATCTACTTCCAGCTTTTATGGCCATTATTGTGGGGGGTATGGGAAGCCTATACGGTGTGTTAGGAGGAGGGACTATAATTGGGGGAGCTGATAGCATATTCTCTTACCTCATATCACCTGTGGGAGCTCAGATTATTGTTTTCAGCATGGCAATCTTTATTATTCGTGTTAAGCCTCAGGGTCTATTTGGGAGAGAATCATGATTAAAGTCCAATGGTTTTTTCACCTCAAGAACAGAAGAGTGATATCCCTGACAATTTTTCTTATCGCATTTCTTATTTATCCACTCTTTGGGGATCAATATGCCGTAGAGCAATTTACCCAGTATTTTGTCTATGGTATATTTGCCATGAGCTTGGATCTTATTTGGGGTTATGTGGGCATCTTTAGCTTCGGTCACGCTGTTTTCTTTGGATTGGGCGGCTATTTCATGACTCTCGTAACCAAGCAGATGATTCCCTTGATAACAGCACTCCATTCAACTTACGCCGGACTCATCTTTGGAATAGGAGTGCCAGTACTATTCGCTGTGATTCTGGGCTATTTTCTTTTCAAGAGTCGAATTGCAGGGCCTTATTTTGCTATCCTGATGTGTGCCATATCTGTTATTTTCGAGCGAATAGCTGTTGACTGGTATTATGTTGGAGGCTTCAATGGTATCTTTAACATTCCACCTTTAATTGTGGGTATCCCTGGACTCTTTAATTATGAAATTATACAGCCCACTCTCCTATATTATGTCATTCTTGGGATTACCGTTGGGGCCTACGTTTTTTGCTATAGGGTGGTTCGTTCTCCCTTTGGGAGTATTCTTTCAGCCATCAAGGACAACGAAGAGCGAGTGGAATTTTTCGGTTATAATATCTTCCATTACAAGATCAAAATTTACGCCATCTCAGGTGGGATTGCCGGACTTGCCGGCGCACTCTTTGCGGCTGTCTTCAGCTATGTGGGGCCAACGATCATAGGGTTTGAAATGTCCACGGAAATTTTGATCTGGGTTATTTTAGGGGGGAAAGGCACCCTTGTAGGCGCCATACTAGGAGCTATTCTAGTCCGTTTCTTGGAGGCATTTCTCAGTGATATTATGGTTAATTACTGGATTCTTTTGTTAGCATTTATTTTCATCATCAGTGTAATGTTTTTTCCTAAAGGTATTTTTGGGTACATTTTTAGTGATGATTGAGAGGTTTTAACATATTTTATCATCAATGAGGAGATTTAATAAGTAGCCTATTATCGGCGGGGAGCAGACGGTCTAAGCGGGTCACGGCAGATTTTGGGGTGAAAGGTGGGAAAGGAGGATAAAACCAAGGCTGACGAACGAGGATTCAGGGCCTAAGAGACAGAGATGTAGTTCGATAGGCAATAGCTATCCACTGGTTCTCATCTGTTAGACATCTGTAGGAAACTGGAATAAGGGATAGAACAGATCACTCCAATTGAATAACATTGTGGATGGGTTTAGGGATAAAAGGAGGCTTGAGTTCTTCTTTGACAGCCTGGTCATTGGTGTGAAGCAGCTTTCTGATCTGGTTGGTGACCCTAACGATAAAAAAGAAAGCTCGTTTGAGGAGTAGGACAATACCAGCCATTTGAGGCAGGATATTGGCTCTTGAGTCTTTAAGGACTCTCGGTTTTTCGAGGACTTTAATATTTTCCTTAATGGCGCTATTGGATCGTTCTGAAGCTGACCGCATTTTCTTGAAGATACTGTAGCGTTTAGAACCTCTTGGGCATTGACCAATCGAGGATGTTCTTTGACATACATATGTTTTGAAAAGCCAGTTTGATTTTGGATATGAGGACATTGAGCAATATCGTATCGGTTTTGTAAACTTTGCAAGGCCTTCTGTCTTAGCTTAAGACACTGTTTGAAACAACAGAAGGTTCAGCGCTGATGCTTTTGATCAAATCCATTGGGTTTGGTAAGAAGACCACAAGGAGCAAAGGGCCACCCCTTTTGGTCATAACCTCTGTTAAGGAGAGTGTGTTTAGATAGGTCTTCATTCCTCCGGTTG
>CAZSVW010000067.1:0-7033 GCA_964610485.1 Candidatus Hydrothermarchaeota archaeon
CCATCATCCGCACTTCGGGCCGGGTCACGGCGGCCCCCGCTCCTTTACGGAGCACGGCTCTCCGCTTTGTGCCCAATGTGTATTTGTTCACAAATATATTTTAAACCTTAGCCGTCTCCCCCGTGTATTCCCTCGCTTTCGCAGGGGGTCTTGCGAGCAACGGGTGGATAACTCCTCAGAGCTCCAGACGCTCATCACTGTTTCAGCCTTGGGTTCTATCATCATCGGAGTTCATTTTATCTTTTTTTCCATTCTAGGTATACTGGACAAAGCTTACATTCCTGTGGAGGGTTATTCTTATCTTCTATACTCGGAGGACACTCCGGATAACTTCCTATGCAATTGGGATAACTTTTTCTTATTTTTTCCCAAGCTATCTCAGCTTCACTTTTTTTCCTAGGTAGTTTCTTCTTTATTTTCCTTACCATTACCAAAAAGATTAATTAACAGATTATATATAAAGCTAACTTAATAATGGAGCGAATAATTGAAGAGGGAGAAAAGTATAAGATAGTTGAAAAGAACTCTCGCCTTTATTATTTATTAGACCTACCTGAACTCTCGGAAGATGAAGAGCTTTTTTTAAAAAGTGTGAGAGAGAAAGCTATAACGGATATAAGGATAGACCCTTATGCTGTACCTGATGAACTTACAAGGAGAAAAGTTCTGTTCAATGAAATTTTAGAGCTTATAGATAAAGAGGAGTGGAAATGGGAACTAAAAGGGGTCCCAATAGAACTGGAAGAGAAAAAAAAAGTGTACATGGCTTATTCGATAGTAGACTACATGATAGGATATGGAGCTATTCAGCCATTTCTAGAAAATGATGAGCTAGAGGAAATCATGGTGCTCGGCGTAGGACTTCCAGTATATGTTTGTCATAGAAAATACGGAATGTGCGAAACAAACATTGTATTTAACTCGGAAAATGATATCAGAGTTGTAATAGAAAAAATAGCCAGGATGGTAGGTAGGAGAATAGATATGAGTAATCCCCTTCTTGATGCCCGCCTCCCAGATGGTTCACGAGTAAATGCAACACTTTCCCCAGTAACAATAGATGGGCCAACAATCACTATAAGGAAGTTTAAAAAAGAGCCATTTACTATCATAGACTTATTAAATTTTAATACTCTGAGCCCAGAAGTAGCCTCTTTCCTTTGGCTAGCTGTGGAAGGACTTAACAGAAAACCTGCAAACATCATCATTTCTGGAGGAACAAGCTCTGGAAAAACTACAACCTTGAATTGCCTAGCTTCATTTATCCCAGACAACCAAAGGGTTATATCAATAGAAGATACTGTAGAGCTTCAACTTCCTCTTAGACACAAAATAAGAATGGAGACCAGACCACCAAACGTGGAAGGAAAAGGGGAAATTACTATGGACATGCTACTCAAAAATACGCTGAGAATGCGGCCAGATAGGATAATAGTTGGTGAGGTGAGAGGAGATGAAGCTAGAACTCTATTCACCGCTATGAATACCGGACACGAAGGTTGTCTGGGAACTCTACATGCAAATTCCGCTAAAGAAACAATAACTCGTCTGCTTAACCCCCCCATGGATGTTCCAAGAATAATGATAACTGCACTCGACTTAATCGTTGTGCAAAATAGGTATTACACTCCAAAAGGACTAATAAGAAGGATAAATGAAGTTGCAGAGGTATACGGAGAGGGAAAAAATATAAGAATTAAAAATATTTTCGAATGGGATCCAGCTACTGATAGTTTTGAAAGAAAAAGAGATAAAAGCAAAATAATATCAACTATTTCTAAATTTTCAGGTTATTCAACGGATGAAATTATAGCCGAGATAAATGACAGAAAGAAAGTATTAGAATATCTCAAAAATAACAAAATCAGAGAAATTAACAAAGTATACAATTGGATACAAGAGTATTATACAAACAAAGAGAAAATTATGGAGAAAATAATCTAAATTTCTTTGGGATGACTATGATTTATAAAATAGGTATAATAGTCTTTATTGCTCTGATATTTTGGTTTTTCCTCTTAGAGTTAAAAAAAAGAAGAAAACTCAATATAGAAAGGTACTCTTTAGTCTTGATAGTCAGAACTGAAAAAGGAAAAGAAGTAATAAAAAAGTTATCCAAATTCAGAAGATTCTGGAAAATAGTTGGAAATATTGGAATACTTACCGCATTTATCGGTATGATAGCAATTTTTCTATTTATTTATTCTTCTCTATATTCTAAATATATACTCAGAAAAACTATAGGAGGAGTAATGCCCGTGATTCCCGGAGTTACTATACCCTTCTGGTATGGAATATTCGCTTTATGTACTGTAATTATAGTCCATGAGTTTGCCCACGGAGTTATAGCGAGGTGCGAAAATATAAAAATAAAAAACCTAGGGGTAGTATTACTAACATCAATACCCATAGGTGCCTTTGTGGAGCCTAATGAAGAAGAACTTAAAAAAAGCAATTTAAAAACTAAACTCAGAGTATACTCCGCCGGTTCCTTTGCCAATCTGTTCTTAGCTTTAATATCTATTGGAATAATACTTGGATTTTATTCATTTTTCATCTCACAATCGGTAGAAATAATAAATGTTGTAGAAGATTCTCCAGCTTATGGAATTTTAGAAGAGGGCATGGTCATAAAATCCATAAACGGAATAAAAATAAACTCAATGGACGAATTCAGAGAAATAGCCACAAACCTTAAACCAGGAGATACCATTATAATAAAAACAAATAAGGGTACTTTTAAAATAAAAACAGGAAAAAATCCAAAAAACCCGGATAGGGGATATATAGGGATTATTGTAACCTCTCCATTAAAAGAAGGTATGCCTGGATATGTTTATATGTTCCTATACTGGGTATTTCTCCTTAATCAAGGAATAGGTCTTATAAACCTTGCTCCTATTCATTTTGGTGTAGCTGCAACGGACGGTTACTATATTCTGAAAGAAGTACTTTCCAGACTAATCAGCTATGGAAATGCTGAAAAGATTGCTATATTTATATCTGCCACAAACATTCTGGCAATTTTATCGTTATTGATACACTAAGCTGGAAGTTATTTCCTCTACTTTTTTTCTAACATTTTCAGCTTTTTCTATTACAGTCCCAGTAACTATTATGTCTGCCCCAGCCTTTGCTACCCTTCTTGCATCCTCGCCGGTCTTGATTCCTCCTCCCACTATTAAAGGAATGTCTATGCTTTTTTTAACCTGGGCGATCATCTCCTCTGGAACATGCTCTTTTGCTCCCGAGCCCGCCTCGAGATATACAAGCTTCATTCCCAAATATTGAGCAGCTAAGGCATAGGCGCAAGCCAGCTTAGGGTTATCTCTTGGAATAAGCTTTGCATCTGCAACAAAACCTACCGCACAGCCAGGCTCGACAACTATATACCCCATGGGAATCGCTTCTATGCCGAGTCTTTTAACAATGGGAGCGCCCAACATCTGCGCACCTATTAAGTAATAAGTATTTCTTGAGTTCAGTAAACTCATGAAAAATATCGCATCGGCCTTAGAAGAGATTCCAGTAACATCTCCCGGAAAAAGAATCACTGGTAGCTTTACTACTTTTTTCACAGCCTCGATCGTGGCATCTAAGTTAAGAGAAGAAATCCCTACGCTACCACCTACCATTATTCCATCTGTTCCTCCCTCATAGCTTGCCCTTGCTATCTCTGCAGCTTTTTCTGGAGACTGCTTATCTGGATCTATTAGTGTTAGGTGAAGGGTTTTTTTAGCAGATTTATTTTTCAGATATTCATATACCTTCATTTTCATCCTTTGGCTTCTTTTCTCTTTGGTCTTAGAGCTTTACTTCCACATTTTCTGCATTTCTTTGCAGACCAAGGATTTCTACTTTTACATTTCCTACATATCTTTACCCTAAACAATCTTCTTTCAGCCTCTGGAAATCTTGCCATGCAATACCTCCTTGAAATATTCTTGTTGTATTTTTAAGATTTCTCTGCTATTTTTATTTGAGTATTTCTCTAATAATTCTCTATTAACATCGAGAAAAGTTTTCCCCCATTTAAACTTTGCGAGAAGCTTCATAGCTTCATCTTTGTAACCAAGAATATAGAGCGCCGAGGATAAAGCTTCTACTGTGCTCAACTTGCTTATTTTTCCATAATTCACCGGATTTGCCGCTATTAGCAAAGGTAGAATCCTCGATATCACAGGTTTTCTAAGTTGGGAGAAAACCTGAAAAGCATGCTCCCATGAACAGTCTAAAGCAACTAAACCATTTTTCATATAGGGTTTATCCTCTATGGAAATCACCTTCTCAGAAAAGGGATTGAGAACTATCGCCCTAGCAGGTATTTTTCTCGGAGAGAAGAAAATTTTTGCCAAGTTAAACTTCTTTAGTTTCATGGCCGTGCATACTTTTGGATTGCACTGCTTAGCATGATATATGAGAAGTTTCATTCCAAAACCTTCATAACCACCCCTATCCCTTTACTTCTTCCCTCTCTGAAAATGAACTTCTGTCCTTCTCTAATATAATAAGGATGATATTTAAATCTAATCTTCACTCTGCCCTTATCTCCCGCTGCAAGGAACTCCGTATCTAAGGGTTCTATTATAATCGTTTCTGAAATTGTTTCTAAATGAATAACTGGCTCATAACCTTTAGCTATTTTTGTTGGATGGTTCAATATTACTACCTCCGCCTCAAATTCCCAAGTGCTTTTTAAATCTTTGCGGGTGGAGACTATCATTCCCCGTCTTACCTCAAAATCCAAGCCTCTAAGAGCTATCCCTACTATCTCTCCAACTTCTGCCGTATCTACGCTGAAATGATGAACCTCCAAAGAGGGGGCCTTAACTTTTTTAAATTCTCCTTCACTCGTGGGGCCTATGAAAATCTCCTGACCTTTTCTTAAAACCCCCTCTTTAACGCTCCCACTAACAACTATGCCAACACCTTTTACGGTATAAATTTTGTCTATGTACATAAGAAAGTCTTTACTTCTCTCAACCCTCTCTATTCTTTTTGGTAAAAACTTAAAAAGCTCATCGAGAAGCTCTAAACCCTCACCCGATACCGAAGAGGTTCTTATCACTGGAACAATTATCTTGGTCTCCCAGAAAGCTGGCAGATGCTCTATATCTCTCTTAGACCTAACAAATGTAGGAACTTTTCCTACCAAGCTCAAAAGCTTTTTAATCTCCCCTTCAAGCCTTGCTAATTTTTCCTCATTGGCTCTATCGCACTTTGTTATAACGATTATCACGGGTAGCTCCATCGCCAAGAGTAAGCCTAAATGCTCCTTTGTGATATGGGTTATACCTTCGTCTCCAGCTATGGTTAAAATACCATAGTCGAGCTTCTGCCCTACTATGCCACGTATAGTAGTTCTTAACCATGGCTCATGGCCTACGGTATCTACGAAGGTTACTATCTTATCTGCTTTCTCTACTATGCTCGCTCTCTCTCTTTTGCTTAGCGGATTTTTAAGTCTTATCGCTTTGCCATTTTTAAAACCATAGACCGCGTAGGATAGGTCGGCGCTCAAACCACGCTCTATCTCATGTTTTTGCGTATCCAAGAATATTCTCGTTTTTCCATCGCCATTATCCAGCTCCCCAGAAACTAAGCAACCTACTAAGGTTGATTTTCCATGGTCAACGTGTCCAGCTGTGCCAATAAGCAAATGCTCCTTTTGCAAAGCCCTCTCTATAAAAGCTATACCAACAAAGTTTCCATTTTTTTCTATTATCTTTTTTCTAGCGATGCTTAACCCCGCTTCTTTGGCTATTTCCTGAAGAACATTAAAACTTTCCTCAAGCTTTTCCTTATTTAAACCCTTAATCTCTCCACTATCAGTAACTCCGATGACATAAACTGCTTTACCCTCGCCGCTTAACACGCGGTATTTCATCTGAGATGCCAAGCTTAACTTTCTGTCTTTGATTAGATGCGCCTTTCTACAGAGGTATTCCTTGAACTCTATGTTTTTCCTTTCTCCCTTTTTTACAAGTTCTTCTATTTTCATCTCTCTACCTTTAAATCAAAAACTACATGATAAACTCTCGGAGCATAGGATTTTACTATTCTATACTCAATTTCTTTAATCTCTTTAACTTCTTTTAACTTTTTTTCCTTAGCTTCTATTTCATCTTTCTTAGCCAAATCGTGGTAATGTATTACCCCATGCTCTTTTATAGCATTTATAGCTTTTGCTAAGAATCTCTCAGGGGCAAAAAAATAGCCCATAATAACACGGTCTGCTATTCTCTCGGGCGTTACTTTTCTACAATCTCCTAGAATAGCATTGACATTATCAAGCTCATTTAAAGCTATATTTTCTTTGAGGTAACCAAAAGCAACAGGATTTTTTTCTATGGCTATAACCTTTTTTGGCTTAGAATGCTTAGCTAAGGGTATGGTAAACTGCCCTATACCAGCGAACATATCTATAACTACCTCGTCTCTATTAGAAATAAAAGCCATTCTCCTTCTTTCCTCTATATTACCAGCGCAGAACATGAGCTTTGAGACATCTATCTTAAAAAAGCAATAATTTTCTTTATGCACCGTAATAGTTTCGCTACCATAGATTATCTCAACCTCTGGTTTTCTAAATTCGTCACGAATTGCTTTCCTATTAACTACTGTTTTTACCTTTGGGAAAAGACTTTTAAGCTTTTTTCCGACTTCTCTCTTTTTATCCTTCTGTAAATCTGGAAGATTTACGATAAGAATATCTCCTATGAGTTCCCAACCACCTCTAAATTTTTTTAATTCTTCCTTAGAAAGCAAATCAGAAAGCTTTTCCTTTACATAATCAAAATTAAATCTTGGCTTTGCAAAAACCGGTGAAGCTTGCTCTATGATCTCGGCATCTTCAAGCTCAACTTTTTTTAACACGGGTATCTCAACATAGCCCTGGTTAACTATAATTCTCCTGCTTTTATCAATTACCTTTAATCTTATGACTTTCCTTCTAAGCTTCTCAGCCTTCTCTTTTCTTACCCTTAGAGCCAAATACATTACTTCCTATAAGTTTGAGTAACGTCTTTAAATC
>CAZSVW010000068.1:0-7012 GCA_964610485.1 Candidatus Hydrothermarchaeota archaeon
AAAGGTTATTCAATACTAATCCATAAATCCTTAATCTTTCAAAATGTCTTAAATTTCTTGTTATAAGGGGAACATCCTTTGTAATAGAGGTAGAAGCTATAATTAAATCTGCATCATCAATAGCTATGCCTTTGGTTTTCAGGTCTCTGTAGATTTCGATATATTTAACAATAATTTCATTATCTATGTTGAAAACAAAAAACAGGTCTTCTAAAATTTCTTTAACTGTTTTAGGGTCTTTAGCACCTCTAAGAAACTCTATAAGCGTTATAATTGAAATCGCATTTCCAGAAAGTTTCTCTATCTCCTTCTTTTTAAAATATTCTATTAAAATATCCGTATCAACCAGATTCATAATTCCTTAACCTGAAACCTTTTTCAACCTCTTCTATCTCCACAAGTTCATAAAGTTTCTTAACCTTTTCTTTAGCTCTTTCTTTCTTGATTTCCATTAGAATTTCCATTATTTCTTTCAGGAATTCTTCCCAAGTTTTATTACCTTTATATCTTTCAAGTTCCTTTTTTAATTCTTTAGATATTGTAATTGTTGATTGCATAATTTAAAATTTATAATTAACAATTATAAGGATATTTAAAAAACAACCCATATTTATTAATAATATCAATTTATCATTCAGGAAAGGATTTTTTTGAGATAAAACCACTTTTGGAATCTTTGGATTTGGGCTACATATTTAAAGTTAGAAAATTAGATATATATCACCCAACATTTGAGACAGTATTGATTGCGTATCCTAAATGAAACATTAAAAAGGAGCTGAGAAACTTTTTTAAATAGAGAAATACTAACCAATATATTTGGTGCATGAGCCCTACAATAAAAGAGTGGAAAGAAATTTTCAATTCGATAGGAGAAGGAATAGCAATAATAGACACCACCCATACAATTATTGAAGCAAATCAAGCCTTATCTCGGGTTTTGGAGATACCCCTGAATCAGATAATAGGAGAAAAATGTTATAAGGTAATATGTAATTTATCTTCGCCTCCTAGAGATTGTATCATATTCAAAAAAAAATTAGAAAAGAAAAATAAGGAAGTATTTAAAAAAAATCTTGGAAAATACCTTTTAATTACTCAAACTGCAATAAAAGATAATGGAAAAATAAGAAATATTATCTATATGGTAAGAGATATAACACAGGAAAAGAAATTACAGGAAAATATATTAAAGGAGAAAGAATTCTGGGAAAATACGTTTAATTCGATGAAAGATGGAGTAGCTGTCATAGATAAAAAATGCACCATAGTCAAGGCTAACAAAGCGCTTGCAGAATTGGTCGGAAAAAAACCCGATGAGATCATAGGAAAAAAGTGCTATAATATCATTCACGGAAGAAACTCCCCAATAAAAGAGTGTTTGTTGAAAAAAGCTATAAAAACAAAAAAAAGTGAAGATTTGGAAATATATGAGCCGTTTCTTAAAAAATACATCTCAATACGAGAATCTCCCATATTTGAAAATGGCGAACTTAAGTTCGTTATTCATGTTATAAGGGACATAACTAAGAAAAAAGAGGCGGAGAATAAACTTAAAGAGTATGCAAAAGAATTAGAAGAACTAAACAAAAGTAAGGAAATCTTTGCAGATATATTGAGACACGATTTGCTCAATCCAGTAATGGTAGTGGAGGGTCTAGCAAGACTCGCCCTACAAGAAGATGATATAGAGGAAATAAAACAGTATCTAGAGGTTATCCTTCGTAACATGTATGGCATAAAGAGCATCATAGAAGATGCCTCGCTCCTTGGTAAAGTGGAAAGTCTGAGAGACCTCGAACTTAAAGAAATCGATGTATCGGAGATTATATTCAATACAATACAAGACTTCCAGATAAAAGCAAAAGAAAAGAACATAAGGATAATATTTGAGCCAAAAGAATGTATAATTAAAGCAAACCCCGTTATTGAGCAAGTATTTTCAAATCTAATTTCAAATGCAATTAAGTATAGCCCTAAGAATAGTGAAGTAATTGTTAAAATTGAAGAAGGGAAAGACACTGTCAAAATCTCAGTAGAAGATCAGGGGAGTGGAGTACCGGATGAGTACAAGAAGAGTATTTTTGAGAGATTTAAGAGGGTGAAAAAGAAGGGAGTAAAGGGAACTGGACTCGGTCTTGCGATAGTGAAGAGGCTTGTAGAGCTTCACGGCGGCAGGGTATGGGTCGAAGATAATCCGAAGGGCAAAGGCAGTATTTTCTTCGTTGAACTTCCGAAGGCTAAGTCCTAGGTCTAGAATACCTCCTCTCATAATAAGGTCTATAGAATAGATTATAAGTACAAAACGGGATTATCATGCCGTCAAGTTGAGGATAGTGGATTACGCATCGCTCTACTCTCCCCCTATCCCAGCTATACGGATCCATAAAATGCATAGAGCCTATCATTAAACTTCTATGGGTGAAATTTTTTAAACTATCGTATCTTACATTAGTGAATATTCCCAAAATTGCTTCTTTTAGCTCTCTGGGTGCAGAAGGTTTAAAATAGCTACTTAAAAGTTTTTCCAGATATAAATTTCCAATAGGAGAAAAGAATCTCATCGCCCTCACCACAGTCTGAGGAAGTGCATTATAGAAGAAACTCTTAGATTTCTCTTCTAAATCGTCAAAAAATCTCTCTACATCAATAAACTCTGAAATAGGTACGTATTCTCCATTTACCATTACTTCAAAAGTCGCTGTACCACAATAGAAATGCGGAGACATCTCCACAACCCTTCGTTTAACAATTGCCTCTATAAAATGAGAAACGGTCAAAGTAGAAGGGACGGGAAAAAAATGATCTCTTCTAAGTTTACCGTTAGTTCCCCTTTCTACCTCCAATATGAAGTCATGATTTGTGGTTCTTCTTTGTTCAAAATCAAAACCTCTTCCTGTATGACTAAAAGGCTGGACATTAACGCACCTCACTATATCTGGATTTTCCTCTGCAAACTTTATGACCTTTCCAAGCTCCTTTCCATTTATTTCCTTAGAGAAAGTTACAACGAGAGTTACACTCCTACATCCGCCCTCTCTTAAGTTTTCAATGCATTCCTCCTTAACCTTCCAGAGTTTTCTTCCTCTTAATTTTTGGTAAACTTCATCTCCGTCTTCTCCTACAGCGTCAAACTGTAGGTAAAAATTATCTACACCACTTTCAACAAGCTTTCTAGCATATTTTGGACCTTCCATGGCAATTCTTAGACCATTCGTATTAACTTCAATGTGGTGTATACCCGTGCTTTTTTCTATTCTTATTATCTTATCTAAGTCATCCCTAACCGTTGGCTCTCCTCCAGAATTTTGTAAAGCCACTGCACCATTTCTAACAGCTTCCGTGACCATCCTTTTTATATCGCTATAGCTGGGTTCATAAATGTATTCGGGCTTTCCAGAAGAGGCAAAACAGATAGGACATGCCATGTTGCATCTATTGGTCACGTCAATTATCGCAAGAACGGTATGTGACTTGTGATTTATACAGGGTCCGCAATCAAACGGACATTTGTATTTCTCCTTATTTTTTGGGGTTATAGCACCTTTACCGAGTAGATCATATTTCTTTGCCCTATAATAGAGTTCGGACAGACCTAGATAATCTTTAAACTCTCCATGCTCCTCACATTCCTTAAACATATACATTTTTCCATTTTCTTCAAAAATTTTCGCCTCTATAATCTTTATATTTTCAGATAAAAGTCTTCTGTATTCATCTATCTTTAATTCACCGAATTTATTTGTATACTTTTCGAAAAAATCAGAATAACACTCCGGACATATACTAAAAGTAAGCAACTCTCCACCTCCTATTTTCAATAAAAACATTAACATATTTCGAACATTTCGGAATTTCAATACAGCATATAATTTTCAACCTCTTCTATATTACTTACTCCAACTGTTTTAATTCCCTCAATATCTATCTCTTGACCTGCGGGTACTAGGAGTAACTTAATCCCAATTTCACGGGCAGCCTTCGCTTTTTCCCTTATTCCCGTGACCATTCCTATCTTCCCGCTTGGTAAGATAACCCCCGTGACACCTACGCTCTCATTTATTTTCTTATTCTCCAGCGCAGCGATCATGCTTATTGTAAATGCAGCACCCGCACTTTCACCAACAATACACATTTTTTCTCCTTTGCCCCTCAATTTAAAAATTATATCAAAATCTTCCATGCTCAAATTTGTTTCCTTGCCTGCAACCTTTTTTGCATTTATCATTGCACGTTGTACTGTGTAGTGGAGCATTATATCTCCTTTGTCTATATTGAATAATAGCCTTCCATTCCCATACCTCACTTCTGTTTCTAAAAATATAGCAACCCCCTTTCCTCCTTCAACCCCTAGAATAAAGGTTTTCCGTTTCACTGAAAAGCTCAATTTATCCAAAGTTGCGTTCAAATATGATAAATTTTTAGAAAGGATATTTAATGTTCTGTTAATTTTTCCCATTTCTCTCTCTGTCGAATTTAGTTTTTCGTTTAATATACTCAGATTTTCAGAGATAGACCTAATTTCATCATTTTGATGTTTTATTTCCATTTTCATTTCTTTTATCTCTCGTATAACAAAAAAATTGTAGAATAAAACTAATAAAACTACTAAAAAAATCAAAATTACCAAAACATCTTTAATATCGATTCTCTTGAACATCTTCCTAAACTGATTAAATTAGGGGAGAAAATAGAAATAGTTTTTGGTAACGCAAAACTCTTAATTCTTGCTCTCGTTGCTCTTTCAGTTTATATAGGGATATCATGGCAGAAAACAAGAAAAATATAAAATATGTTATAATGCTGGCATCATTCATTTTACTTTTTACAGTTTGTCCTGTATTTTCCCAAGAATATTTGCTTTCCCAATTTTCAATTAAAATTGAACTCGACAATCAAGGGAATATTCATGAAAAAGTTCATTTTAGGATGGAAAATTTAGGAGAAGAGAACATTACGTCAATTGAATATTCCCTAATTAAGGAACCTTTAAACTTTCAGGCTTATTGCAAAAATTCAAAAATCAAGTGGCATATTGAGAATGGAAGCGTGGTTGTCTTAGATTTACCTCGTCCCCTATCTCCAAGAGATGAAATAGAAATAGAGATGGAATATACCATACCAAAAATGGCAATAGATTATGGAAAAAATAAGATATTGACGTTTAGTTATATCCCGGAGACAAAAATCTTAAATTATTCTTTGATTGTTTTTTTACCAGAAAAAAGCAGTTTAGCTTCAGAAGTAGAAAAAGAAGGAGAATCTCTCTCTACAGTTTATCCAACTCCTACCTCTATAATGACAGATGGAAAGAGGATAATAATAGAGTGGAGAAGAAAAATACTTTCTCCTGGAGAGAACTTTAGAATATTCATAATGTACACTCAAGTAAATAAAGAACCCCCATATATTATGTTTCTGCTTGGGGTTGGAATAGGAATTATAGCTACTTATGTGGCAATTCGAAAAAAGACGCCCAAAGAAAAGATAATAAAACTTGTACTGGGGGAAGATGAAAAAAAGATATACAATCTAATCGTTGAAAGAGGGGGGAGGATGCTGCAAGATGAAATAGTAAAAGAAACAGGGTTTTCAAAAGCTAAAGTAAGTAAACTTTTAAGAAAACTTGAGGAAAAAGGAATAATAAAAAGAGAACCTTTCCGAAAAACAAATAAAGTATATTTAAAAAAAGAATTTGGAGGGAAACACTAATGTTTCCCTTTTGGTATAGATATTACCCCATCTCGCTCTTTACCTGCCGATACTCGACCTTTTTTACTTTTTTTTTAATCTCCAACTTAATCCCATAGTTCTCAGCTTCTTCAGAAAGTTGTTGAACAATCTCGTCTACCCCTGAAGTATTTATTTTCTCCTCCCACTTATGCACCTCCTTTCCCAGTGTCCCTCCTTTTATTCCTTGTATTATCCTGATAGCATTTTCTGCATTTTCTTTGGCAGCTATTGCCAAGCCAAAAGCTTTGCCGTAATTTTCTTCTTCAAAAGCTTCTACAGCTTTAGATAGATGATATTCTGCATTTATGATAAGCTTACTGGCTGCTGCTGTAGTTGCATTAGTTATGGTACCACTAATATTCTTGGCTTTAATTATAGTTTCATTTGCTTTATCTATGGCTTCTTTAGCTCTTTCCTCCCAGTTTGACTTTATTTCTTCAACTATATGTGCTTTTATCTGTGCTTTGACTGTATTGTTCAAGTTTGGACATTCCACTATAATGCTTTCGTTAGCATTCAGTTCTTCTAGAACTTCTTCTGCTTCTTTAGGTATTTCATCAGGTTTTATTAAAATTATTGGGCATCTATTTTTCTTTGCTTCTTGTAAGGCTTGGTTTATTCCGATAAAGTCATGCCCAACAGCTATAACTACTCTATGGCATTCTTTCCATTCTTTAGCTACTAGTGCTGCTGTTTCGTATCGGTCTTTTCCTGCAAATCTCTTTACTTTAATTTTTATTTTTTCCTCTACATCCGGTACTGCAACTTCTCCACCAATAACATAGACCATAGTAGCTCCGCTTGTCTCAATTTCATCTATTGCTTCATCGCTTAATGTGCCCCATGGAGTAACCACTACTTTTGCTCCCATCTTATCTGCTAGAGCATTCGCTACCGCAAGGTCCGCTTCATTGTCCGAAGTTAGTATAATTGCAGATGTGGATATAGCAGCTGACACGGCGGCCATACCTATAACCATTGCAATCAATGGCAAAAGCATCAGCTTCATTCTCATGCTTTCATCACCTCTCTTATCTTATTTGATTTATTGAAAATTAGAGGAAATATAGCATATAAAATATCCTGAGAAACCGTTTCAATCAAAAAATAAATAAACCAAATTTATATCTTTATTTGCAAAAATCAAATTAGACAAAGTTTATTTTTATTAAATCGCACAGGTCTGGACAATTAATGCCTAGGTCAGTGTTCCTTTCAAGCTAAACACCTCGGGCTATTAGTAGCAGCGGGCTGAGTGCCTCGCCCGAAGGCTCGGCAC
>CAZSVW010000069.1:0-6990 GCA_964610485.1 Candidatus Hydrothermarchaeota archaeon
ATAAGAGTGTAAAGAATTATTCAACTATAGAAGTCGAAGAATTGTCTAGCCTTACGGCAAAAGATTCCATTTCTTCGATAAGTGGTGATGGTGAATACATAGCCATAGGTTCGTGGGATGATAATATCTACTTACTCAAGGAAACGGAGGTTTTATGGCGGTACAGAACTAGAGGAAGTGTTTACGGGGTGGCGCTGTGCAATGGTAAAGTAGTCGCAACTAGCTTCATTATTAATGGGGGAAAGTTATATCTCCTATTTATAAATGGAACACCTTATTTGGAGAAGGATATTCCCGACCTATGTTCTGGAGTGTCGTGTCTGGGGGATTTAATCCTAATAGGGTGTAGAGATGGCAATCTGTATGCCTATAATTCACATGGGGATTTAGTATGGAAATTCGAGACAAAAAAGAGCGCATGGGGTATCTGGGATGTGGAGACTCATAACGGTACTATAGCTCTGGCATGCGATGATACATATGTGTATACGTTAAACGCGAGTGGGGATTTAATTTGGAAAGCCTCAGCGGGCAGAAAAAGTTATCTGTATGGGGTCGACGTGTATAACTCTGGAATAGCGGTAGCTTCTCAGGATGGTTTTGTATATTTCTATAGAGGTGGTAATTTACTCTGGAAATTTAAAACGGGATTTTCAAATTCGGCGGTGAAATTTTCCCCAGATGGTGAATACATTGCAGTAGGTTCGTGGGATAAAAACCTGTATATTTTGAATAGGGAAGGAAAACTTATGAAAAAAGTAAATGTAGGAAGCGAAATAAATGACATTGTTTTCGGTGAAGATATGATAATATTAGGATTAAAAAGCGGGGAGGTGAAGTTTTTCAGATGGAATACATCTTATCGTTCTTGGTCACACTGATTTTGACACCTGTGCTGGCAAAAAAGTTTAAGAGGCTCGGAATAGTCGGCGAAGACCTGCATAAGGAGGATAGGAGGAAAATACCGGAACTGGGAGGGATATCAATCTTAACAGGTTTTTTAATTGGTATTTTAGTTGCCTTTTCCAGATATGAGGATGTGAAGTTGCTAATAGCAGCTCTAATAGTTACTTTAACGGGTATAGTGGGTATAATAGACTATTTCAAACAGTTGTCCCCAAAAGAAAAAATTGTTTCACTTTCTTTGATAGGGATTGTTTTGGTTCCCTTTTGCAATCCGTACCTATTTGGAGTGAACTTTGGGATCCTGTATCTCTTGAGCCTCCCTATTTTTTTCGCAATAGTGTGCAACTTTACAAACATGCTGGCGGGGTTCAATGGGCTTGAGATAGGTACCGGAGCAATTGCATGTCTAGGTCTGGGGATAGTCGCGAGACTCTCCCACGCGGAAACTTCTGAGGTCATCTCGCTAACCATGTTCGCTTGTCTTATCGCATTCCTTTTATTTAATAAGTATCCCGCCAAAGTTTTCCCAAGCGATGTGGGCACTTTGCCCATCGGTGCTGCAATTTTTTGTGCGGCAGTCTTCGGGAAGTTAGAGCTTTATGGCATTATCGTTTTGATTCCCTATGCAATAGATGCATTGTTGAAGTATCTCTCTGTAGGGGTGATGACGAGACAGCAGCAGAAGGCTACGATTGTTAGGAATGGTTTGCTGTACATTCCCGAGGGAAGTAATCTCTCGCTACCTAGATTATTCCTAAAGAGAAAACCGATGAGGGAGAGGGAGCTAGTTATTAGAGTTTGGTGCGTTGAATTTGTCTTTTGTTTGTTTGCAGTTTTTCTGAAAGTTCTCTGTGGAGCTTTATAGCTCTCTCTATGGCTGCATGGTTATTCCCCAGCCTCTTCTTTAGTTTTCTCAGAAATTCTTCGAAGGAGATATGCTTCGTTCCATTGGTCAGATTGTCTGCGTATGCCACTATTTTTTCTTCTAGTGTTTCTGGGATGTAATCCTTGGGTGGAAGCCCTAGCTTAATAGCTTCTTCTTTTGGTATTCCTGCTCCCACATGGCGTTCGATTATTCTTACAACTTTATCAGAGAATCCGAGCTCTCTAGCAATTTTCCCTCCCACCACTCCATGCTCAACCCCGTGCGTCTTGCTTCTTCCTATATCGTGCAAAAGCGCACCAATCCTTACAAGCTCTAGGTCTGCTCCATCTATTTTAGAAGCAATTTCTACAGCTTTTTTACAAACGGCAACGCAGTGCTTTATCACCCTTTCAGAACATCCAGCTTTTTTAAGTATCTCAATTTCCTTCATGTTCTAGTTCTTTTCTAAGCTTCTCTATCTCCTCTTTAAGCCTCTCTATTGTTTTGCTATTATCGAAAAATTCAAGAGGTTGAGAACAGGTAGGGCATTTAAACTGATTTTCACTAGCTATATCAAAAGGCAATTTTATGTTATCTTTAACACATGTAAAGAAAATGTGATTAGTCTCATATTCTAATTTTCTTTCTAATTCTTTTAATATTTTCCTTTTTCTTTCTTTGATAATGTCCTTGATTTTTGTTAGGTCCAATTTCCATGTATAGATATACCATCCTATTTCTTTGTCTTTCTCTCTCTTATATGAAGCCAAACGATAATCGTACAGTTTGTATAGTATCTTTCTAACCGTATTTAGCTTTATACCGGTTTCGTCAGATATACTCTCGTCCGTGGCCTCCCTATCCATGAGCGCTGTCACAATTTCTAGACCTTCTTCTCCCACGATCTCCAGCAGGAATCTACGTACCTCTGGGTCATTGAGCAACGTCGAACCGTCGTTCATTGTCATCTTTTTAATTTTTCTTTTTTTTCAGTATTATATTTTTCCCCATTAAATAGAGGAGGAGCTCCTAGTTGAAATAAAAAAGAATTTGGAGAGTTCCCCATAAATTTTTTAAATGGTTATTATAAATACATAATTGAGGGTCGAGAATGGTTCTGTGGCAGGGAAGGTCTTTAAGGAAAATTAGTGGAGGAAAGATAAAACCTCGCAGGAAAAAAAGAAAATACGAATTGGGAAGGGAACATACTGAGACTACAATAGGGGAGAGAAGATTAAAGATAATAAGATGTAGGGGAGGAAATTTGAAATTCAGGTTGTATAAGGTGGATTATGCCAACGTTCTTGACCCAAAAACAAAAAAAAGCAAGAAAGTGAAAATACTCGGGGTATTGGAGAATAAAGCGAACCTTCACTATGTTAGAAGGAATATAGTTACGAAGGGAGCCATTATTAAAACAGAGTTGGGAAATGCGAAGGTAACTTCCAGACCTGGTCAAGATGGGGTTGTAAACGCCGTATTACTCTAGTTTTGGGAGGAGGAAAAAAAGAAGGTGATAGAAAGCGACAGTAGATTGCTATTTGAGATATTGGTTTTTTTGGTTTTGCTATTTTTTTCTGCATTTTTCTCTGGATGTGAGGCGGCTTTTCTTTCTCTGAATAAAATAAGGATTAGGAGACTGGCAAAAGAGGGAGAAGAAAATGCAAGGATAGTAGAAGAACTGATAAGGGAACCCGAAAAACTTCTCACGAGCATTTTGATAGGTAATAATTTGGTTAATATAGCGGCTGCATCTGTTGCTACCGCGGTGGCTATACAGATATTTGGAAACAAGGGTGTAGGTATAGCCACGGGAATTGTTACTTTTTTAATTTTAGTGATGGGAGAGATTACTCCGAAATCTATAGCTACAAGGAATGCTGAAAAGATTTCTTTAACTTTGGCAAAGCCTATCAAGCTGTTGATTAAAATTTTAACTCCAGCAATAGCTCTTCTTACATTTGTGACTTTGCCGATTGTGAAAAAAAGTGGAAAAACCAAGCACATCGTTACAGAAGAAGAAATAAAGCTCTTGGTTGAAATGGGGGAGAAAGAGGGGGTAATCGAAAGAAAAGAGAAAGAGATGATAAAGGGAGTTTTTGAAGTTGGAGACATGGTCGCCAAGGAAGTGATGGTTCCTAGGGTAGATATGGTGTGCATAGAGCTGAACTCCTCCCTAAAGGAAGCGTTAGAGCTAATAAGAAAAACGGGTTTCTCCAGAATTCCGGTATACAAGGAAAACAGAGATAATATTGTCGGTATCCTCTATGCCAAGGATGTGCTCAGAAATTTGGATAGGCAAGTTAAGATAGAGGAAATAATGAGACAGGCTTATTTTGTTCCAGAAACTAAGAAACTAGGCGAACTTCTAAAAGAAATGCAGCAGAAAAAACTCCACATGGCAATAGTAGTTGATGAATATGGTGGAACTGCCGGCTTGGTGACGATGGAGGATATACTCGAGGAGATAGTTGGAGAAATATTGGATGAGTCGGAGATGGAGGAGGAGATGATAAAGCAGATCGATGAGAATACATGGATGGTAAATGCAAGAGCGAGAATAGACGAGATAAACGAAGCTCTAGATCTGCAGATTCCAGAGGAGGAATTTGAAACGATAGGGGGGCTAGTCTTTAATAAGCTTGGGAAAATTCCAAAAGCGGGGGATTCGATAAAGATAAATGGAATAAAAATTACTGTAGAGAAAATGAGGGACAAGAGAATAAGGAGGGTAAGGATAGTTAAGCTCTAGGAATCCCTCCCTCACTTATTATAATCACGTCTTTGATTGCTTTAACTGCGGTAAATGGTATTATAAGCTCTCCTTGTTCGTTGAGCTGGAAGAGTTTAGGATTGACATCCTTGCTGGGTTCGACTATGAGAGTAGTCACCTTTCCCGACATCGTCTCCAGGGAGAGGTCTATCAGTTTTCCTATAACCATCCCCCTATCACTTACCACATTCCTTCCAATTAGACTTTTTCCAACAACCCTCATGATTGAATTTCAATAAGAACTTGTATTTAATTGTTGCTTTTTGGAATAATAAATGAAGCAACTCTCACCCCAAGAATTACGAAAAGAGCTTTTTTAGAGGATAGAGTCAAGCTTTTCTTTTGCAGTTCTTTCTTTGTCTCTTCTGTCGTCTATCTTTATGTTCGTCACCACACGTTTAGCTCCTTCCTGAAAAACGGCTTCATGTGCCAATTGTATTGCTTTGAATAGCTCTTCTAGCGTTTTCGCCTCTATAACCGTAGACATGGCACCTGGATAGTATTTTATCCCGCTTTTTTCGAGGGCTTCTAGAGCTTTCTTTATGTACTTACTCACTCCGGGCGTTTCCGTTCCCAGTGGAATGACGCTGAACTCCGCGATGATCATCTAAAACCTCACCTCACTTTCTAGGATGGATTTTCCTTTCTTTAGCCATCTTTCTTTGATCTCTTTTTTTGTGGGGATTTCTGGATGATAGCAGAACTTTGGTCTCACCTCGTTCTCCGGACATACTCCTAAATTATACCCCCTACATTCTATATGATTGAATATCTCGGGACACACCTCTCTTGCATATCTCAGTATTTCTCTAGCCATTTTCTGCATTTCGGGGGAAGCTCTACAGCACAATCTCAATCCAAGGAAATTTATTAAGCTTCTCGCATTTATACTCCATATATATCTGGTCTTTAGTGCCATTGGCAGTATATACCTCCCCATTTCCCTACTAACACCGTAATGTCTTAGCTCTTCATAAAATTTTATACTCTGGTCGAGCGCAATCTGATATAGTTGGAGGAACTCTTTTTTCTTGGTTATCGCATCGGGCACTACATAGCCAGCATCTCTGTTCCTTGTGAACCTTGTTGATTTTGCGGTGTGTGATGAAATTCTATGCTCCAGTAGTTCGGGCGCAATTAACTTGCTTATTGTTATATCGAATGTGAAAATTATGTGTTCAAGACAGGAGGAGTAGTCGTTTTCCACGATCATTTCTAAGATCTCTTCATCCTTTAGCTCTTCCGGAACTCCACTTATTCTTGCCACTTTTGCAATAAACTCGGTTGCACTAGTTCTTCCCGGGACGTAATAATCGAGGAGTTTAACTTTTATGTCCATGCTTTTTTTCTTTAATTGACACTCGTTATAAATTTTTAGTTTAGTCATGCAATACATCTTCGGTCCGGTTCCATCCAGAAGATTGGGATTCTCTCTCGGAATTGATGTAATACCCTTCAAGACATGCAGTTTCGATTGCATATATTGTCAGCTTGGGAGAACCACCAACAAAACCATCGAACGTAGAGAATACATATCCAAGGATAAAATTTTGGACGAATTTCAAAAGTTTATGCATAGAGAAGTAGAGTTCGATTTCGTAACCTTCTCAGGCTCTGGCGAACCTACATTAAACTCAGCGCTCGGTGAGATGATCAGAGAAATAAAATCTCTATCTCCCGCCCCCGTTGCGGTACTCACAAATTCCTCATTATTTGACGATGAAAGGGTGATAAAAGAGATTGCAGAGGCAGATGTGGTACTTCCTTCCTTGGATTCGGCAGTACAATCTACTTTCGAAAGGATAAACAGACCGTACCGGGGTATAAAGATAGGTTCAATCATCGAAGGTCTAGCAAGGCTCTCCAAAGTCTATGGTGCAGAGATGTGGCTTGAAATAATGCTGGTTAGAG
The DNA here is from genome assembly GCA_964610485.1 of Candidatus Hydrothermarchaeota archaeon. GTDB lineage: Archaea > Hydrothermarchaeota > Hydrothermarchaeia > Hydrothermarchaeales > CAZSVW01 > CAZSVW01. The sequence continues at coordinate 6,456 of CAZSVW010000069.1, forward strand.
GATTCAATGATAAAGATAGTGAGATAGAGGAGCTTGAGAAAGCTATATCAGAAATTTCTCCAACGAAAGTTCAGCTCAACACAGTTGTGAGACCTCCGGTCGAAGCTTATGCAAATCCCGTTTCTAAAGATAGAGTTGAGGAAATAGCATCTATTCTGGGAGCTGAGGTAATAGCTGACTTTAGGAGAAAGGTGGATCAATCGGTCAACGTGGAGATTATAGAGCTGCTTAAGAGGAGGCCTTGCTCTATAAGGGATATAAGCGAGAGATTGGGAATGCATAGGAATGAGGTTTTAAAGTACATAGATAGCCTAGAGAGGGAAGGAAAGATTAAAAAGATAAAGCACGAGAAAGAAAATTATTATGTAGCCAATTAGACCGCTTCTCTGAAAGCCTTGTACATCTCTCTATCGTAAGCTACGAGTATTACTTCCAATTCTGGGAACTTTTTTATTTCTTCTATCATAATTTTGGCAGCCTGTTTTTTGTCTACTCCTCCAACTCCAGTCCCCATTCCTGGAAAGGCTATTTTTTT
>CAZSVW010000070.1:0-6936 GCA_964610485.1 Candidatus Hydrothermarchaeota archaeon
AGATAAAGAAAGGTAGGGGAAACATCATAATACAAAAACGGCCGCCGCAATAGCGGTTACCCACTCTCTTTTTTCCACTAGCGAGGATGCAGAAACACTCAATGTTTCAATATCCTCTCTATTGTCTAATAAACTTTCAAGCATAAATTTTGCCATTTTTTCGGATTTTTTTCTAGCTTCTTCTTCATTTTCATTTTTTGTTGAGTATTCTGCTATGTACCCTCTCTTATTTCTTTTCTTTGGATAAGCACAACCTATGCTTGCGATTACGATATCTCCCGGAGAGTTGCTCGAAATTTCGCTCATCACCACAAAAACTATCTCTCCGGTGTTTAATTTTCTAATCCCTTCTTCTCGAGAAATAAATTTGCACCTTGGGGGTAAAACGCTAGATACCTTAACTAAATTGAATTTCTCTATTCCCGCATCCCTAAGAGCAAGTTCAAATGAGACCAATTTTTCACAATGTTTTCCTACCCCCGATGTAAAGAAAACCTCTCTGGGAATCATTTCATATAGAAAAAAGAAAGAACTAATTTAAATTTTTCGCCTTATATTATAGGAAACTCATGTCCGCATTTGGGACATCTTGCATATCCACAACTTCCAGTTGCTGCGTGGGGGCAACCCTGACAGGCGAAGGTTCTACCATATGATATACTAAATCTATATCCGCACTTTGGACAGGTCACTAAGTTCATTGCACTTTAATAATTTTCGAAACACTTTTATATATTTTCCCTTCATATCTCTTGATATGGGATTTATGGATTTTCTGTCTAAGATATCCAAAGGCAAGGAAGTCAGTAAGGCGGAAAGTTTGGAAGAATACACAGAGCTCAAAATTTTGGGGGAGGAGGCAGGCTATTCTCCGGTTGTGGAAAGGAAAGTGAAAGTGTGCAAACTTAAGGGCTTTGCTGATATTGATATATGTGCAAGAGAATTAAGCCATGGAAATCTGATAATATTAGATATTAAGCCCCTTGCTGATAGAAACATGACCGAACTCAAACATGCTGTAGATGAGATGAAGGATATATGCTTATCGATGGGGGGAGATATAGCGGGATTGGGAGAATTTCACTTAATCTTAACTCCTCCAGGTATCAAAATTGACAGAACTCCAGAAAAAAGGATAGAGGATTTTGAAGAAACTATAGAGAGGGTGAGAAGAAGATATTGATTCAGTGCCCTATTTGTAAGAAAGGTAAGTTAAATTTTGAATCCAGAAAGCACGAAATTCCATATTTTGGTGAAGTGATAGAAACTTTAGTTTATTGTCCAATATGCGGATATAAACATGTAGATACCCTAACATTTGGTGAAAAGGAACCCGTGCGGTATATTCTAAAAGTGAGCGGAGAGGAGGACCTGAAGATAAGGGTAGTGAGGTCTAGTAGATGTAGAATCAAGATTCCGGAATTAGGGGTTACTGTTACTCCTGGAGCTTATTGTGAAGGTTTTATATCTAATGTTGAGGGCGTGTTATGTAGAATAGAAGATGTAGTAAAATTTGCGAGTAGGTGGAATGAAAAAAAAGCCAATAAACTACTATTAGAAATAGATAAGATTAAAAAAGGAAAAAAAGAAATTCACTTAATTTTCGAAGATCCCACAGGAAATAGTGCTATAATTTCAAAAAAAGTAAGGAAGGAGAAACTTGAGATTTAGAGAGCCAACTAGCAAAGAAATCGAGGAGATTAAAAAGCATATTTCTATTCCAAAGAATAAAATTATTTTAATAGGAGAGAGGAAGAGGAAGGAAGTATTCATCACGACGCCCCAAGTTTATGGACTCTTGAATAAATTGAAGAAAGAAGTTTATTCCGTAGGTGTCCTTATTGGAGAATTTAAGAGGGGTAGATTCCTCTTAGGATTGGGGGGCATGGTATTCTCTAAAAATAAGAGGGTAGTTGTAAACGATAAGGCAGAACAGTTAGTTTTATATGGTAGGGATGTTTTTCCTAAATCAATTATACATAAACCCGAGCTTAAATTGGGAGAGAAATGTATAATAGTTAATAAAAAAAATGAAGCTATAGGCATAGGAAAAGTAAATAAGGATAAAATTATAAACCTCCTAGATCTCGGTTGGTACTTGAGAAGAGGTGGATAAAATGGTATTGCAAATAGGTGATTTTGTAAGAATAGATTATGTTGGAAAGATAAAGGAAAGCGGTAAAGTATTTGATACCACACTCGAAAAAATCGCAAAGGAGCATGGAATTTATGATGAAAAATTTAAATTTAAACCAGCACCCATAGTAGTTGGCGCGGGACATGTTATAAAGGGCTTAGATGAAGCTTTGGTAGGTATGGAGGTCGGAGAGAAAAAAATTGTTGAGATTCCCCCAGAAAAAGCTTATGGTGAGAGAAATCCAAACTTGGTCAAAGTATTACCTCTAAAAGAATTTAAGCGCCGAGGAATAACTCCCATCCCAGGAATGAGAGTGGAAATAGATGGAAAAATTGGAAAAATACAAAGTGTGGGGGGAGGAAGAGTAAGGGTTGACTTCAACTATGAACTTGCTGGTAAAGTTTTAGAGTATGAAGTAACTGTTAGAGAGAAGATAAATAAAACTGAAGAAAAAGTTAGACTGCTACTAGAGTTCCACATGCCATACGCAAAGCCGAACGATCATGATATCAAAATTAAAGATGGAAAAGTTGAAATAACCTTGGCAGATGTAACGAAAATTAAATCAGAGTCTATGTTAGCGAAGCATATGATAGCAAAGGATATATTCAAATTTATTGAGGGAATAAATGAAATAGAGTTTAAAGAGATATTTAAAAAGCCCGAGACTTCTGGATCCTCTTCAACTTAACCAGAGTTAGATCTTTTCCTATTTTGCATTCTACTTTTTTTATAACCTCTACTATCTCGCACCTGTCTCCACTTTTTAATCCTTCTGCAGAGCAATATGGAAAATTTTTACAATCTATATCCCTACACTCGATGGATTTGAATGTGATTTTAGATCCTACGAAGGCTACCCTACTTTCAACTGTTGCTAGAATTTCAGGTTCTTCAACTTCTACTACCTTCACTTTTCCAAATATCTTGCATGGATGTTCATAATCTCTAGTTCCAACTATCCTGTATCTCCTTCCCAGCTCAAGATTCCCCATGCAGACGGAAAATAGGTTGCATTCTTTGCATTCTTCAGGTATGGAGAAATGAATAAACTCATATCCTTTTTTGGCTTTTTTTTCATCAACCAGCGTTATTATCTTTTTCATGATATCACACCCGTTGCAAGAGCCAATTTTTTTGCTTGCTTGGGATCTAACCCTCCTATATGTTCTATTATCGTGTATCTATCTGGCCTTATCTTCTTAGTTTCTACAAGTGCTTTTATTATGTATCTATTTTCTATCCCCAGCTCTTCAGAGTTGGTTGGTGCTCCTATAATCCGCAAAGTTTCTCTTATGTCGCGCCAGTCACCTCCATGTAGGTACATCATCATGATAGCTCCTACTCCGCATTGTTCTCCATGCAAAGCAGGTTCAGGTGCTATCCGATCTAGAGCATGGCTGAATTTATGTTCACTTCCCGAACCAGGACGAGAACTTCCTGCGATACTCATAGCCACACCGGATGAAATTAGTGCTTTCACCACTTTTCTTAAACTTCTTTCATCTCTTTTCTTAATGTCTTCTCTCGAATCCTTTATTATTTTAGCAGTCATTAGTGAAAGGGCACATGCATATTCGCTTATCTCTTCTCCGGTCACTTGATGTGAGAGCATCCAATCCTTGACTGCTGTGAATTTTGAAATTATATCACCACATCCGGCAGCCGTTAGTCTGTAAGGCGATTTTATGATTATATCGATGTCTGCCAGTACCCCTAATGGTGCCCTAGCTTGGATAGATATATTTCCCCCACCTTCTTTTATACTAGCTCTAGATGATGCGATACCGTCGTGCGAAGCCGCGGTAGGAACGCTGATAAATTCTACTCCAATTTCGCTTGCAGCTAACTTTGTAACATCTATGACTTTTCCTCCTCCCACTCCCACCATGAATTCTATTTTTTTGTTTTTTGCTATCTCCTTTACCTTTTCAACTTCCTCTAGAGATGGTGATTCTATCTTTACTGTTTCTATTTCCCTCTTTTCTGATAAGATGTCACAAGCCTTCCGTCCAGCTATTTTGTATGTTTTTTCCCCGGTTATAACTAGGGCCTTCCCGTATAATTTTAAATCATCACAAAGGAAGTTAATCTTAGAGAGCGTCCCTCTACCGATGAGTACAGCTCTGGGAAGTTGCATGAACTTAGGTTGCATGGTAAACAATTAACTTTTTAAAAATAAAAAAGTAAGGTTTTTGAATATGGCTCTATACAAACCGGTAGATTACATAGTTGCTTTAGTGATATTGTTTGTCCTGTTGTCACTCACTAAGAAAATTCTAGAGGAAATAGAAATAGATAGAAATTTTTGGATATCTATGGTACCCATAATGCTCACCGGGGTGTTCTTGAGAGTATTAGTAGATGCGGGAGTATTTGAGAAGAATAAATGGTGGAATGTCACTCCTGGAATTTATGTACTATGTTTTTGTTTTGCGTTTCTTCTAATTCTGGTTGGAAGGATGATCGAGAAAAAAGTGGGTATAGAATACTGGAAGCTCGTCTTAGCTGTTGGTGGAGCTACAAGTTTGATAATATTCTCGAAATTGGCAGGATATTTGAGATTCTGGTATAGGACTCTTTTTCCATGGGTGCTTGCATTTCTAATAACTTCTCTAGTTTATATCTCTGGAAATAAACTTTTGAGAAGAGGAGAAAATATTTTAATTGTATTCTCCCAAATGTTAGATGGTTCTGGAACATTCATAGGGATAGATTATTACGGTTTTGGAGAGGAGCATATCTTGACCGAGTGGATAATCAATATCGCGGGAACGGCAGCGGTTGTAATATTGGTTAAGCTTATAGCTATCGTGTTAGCTTTATATGTTCTAGATAAATTCCAAGATGATAAAGAAACAAAAATTATTAAGTTTGCACTTTTTATTTTAGGTTTTGGGCCAGGAACAAGAAATAGTTTGATATTGGCGTTGGGGTGAACGATATGAAATTTAGTGAGTGGTTTACGGATATAATCGAGAAAGCAGAAATTTTAGATGTGAGATATCCGGTAAAAGGGTTGTATGTTTGGTATCCATATGGATTTAAGATAAGAAAATATGTCATAGAGATAATAAGGAAACTTCTGGATAAAACTGGACATGAGGAGGTTCTCTTTCCCTTATTAATCCCGGACCACGAATTCAGGAAAGAGGCTAAACATATAAAGGGGTTCGAGGATGAAGTCTACTGGGTAACTCATGGTGGCTTTACTGAATTGAAAGTGAAACTTGCACTTAGACCTACCTCGGAGACAGCTATGTATCCCATTTTTAAACTATGGATCCGTTCACATGCGGATTTGCCACTAAAAGTATATCAAATAGTTAGTACATTTAGGTACGAGACAAAGCATACTAGGCCTCTCATAAGGTTAAGAGAAATAACAACATTTAAAGAGGCTCACACCGTACATGAAAGTTATGAGGATGCGGAAAGACAGGTAAAAGAAGCGATTGAGATTTACAAAAGATTTTTTGATATACTTGGGATTCCTTACACTATCAGTAGAAGACCAGATTGGGATAAATTTCCAGGTGCAGAGTATACAGTAGCATTTGATACTATTTTCCCCGATGGAAGAACTCTCCAAATTGGTACAGTTCATAATCTTGGTCAGAATTTCTCTAAGACGTTCGAAATAACATTTGAAAATATAAAAGGGGAACAAGAATACGCATTCCAGACATGTTACGGGATATCGGATAGAGTCATAGCTTCTATAATCGCAATACATGGAGATGAAAAAGGATTGTGTTTGATTCCAGAAATAGCACCAATTCAGATTGTATTAATACCTATATGGTTCAAAGGAAAGAAAGAAGAAGTCAACAGAGAAATTAGTAAGCTTAAGAAGGAGCTTTCAGCATTTAGAGTGCATGTAGACGATAGAGAAGTAAGGCCTGGAAGTAAATTTTTCGATTGGGAAATAAAGGGAGTACCCCTTAGATTAGAATTGGGGCCAAAAGATATAGAGAGGGGGGAAGTAGTAGCAGTTAGAAGGGATACGGGAGAGAAGCTCATACTCAAGAGGAAAGGAATAGATAAGCAAATTGAAGAATTACTCGGTAAGATATCTGATAACATGAGGAAAAAAGCATGGGAAAAATTCAATAAAAAAATAAATTTTGCGAGCAATATAGAAGAAATAGAAAGATTCGGCAAAGAAGGGGGTATTATCAGAGCTTATTGGTGTGGCGAAGAAAGATGTGCAAAGAGCTTAGAGGATAGAGTTAATTTGGATATTATAGGTATAGTTAGAGAGATATCGGATGGGAAGTGTATATATTGTGGCAGTAAAGCTAAATATCTGATACAGCTAGCTAGAACCTACTGATGCGGTTCTATTTCCCCTTTTGGTATTATGAGAAGTGGTCTAGATTCCTTGAGAGATTTTGCTATTTTTTCTCTTGCGCTCTGATATAGCCTCCACACAGTTCCTCTAGAGGTTCCCATTTTTTTTGCAGTTTCTTCTTGACTTAGCTTTTCTATATCCATTAGAATTATAACGTTGTATTCAGGATAGGTTAGTTCAATAGGATTGGGATTTAGACAGGGCCTGGGTATGAACTCTTTCGCCTGGGGTAAAGTACTAAGGAAAAGTTCACTGAAAGGCCGTCCTCTCCCTCTCTTTATACGTCCCCATCTCCACCTAGGCATTGTTTATAGGAGTTAACTCCTAGCAATTTAAATATTTTTTCAACGTTATTTTTTGTGCAATATCACAGAATTGGAGGTGAAGTTTATGCCATGGGGTGGAAGAGGATATAGGTGGATGTACTACCTAACTGGCTTGCCAG
>CAZSVW010000071.1:0-6895 GCA_964610485.1 Candidatus Hydrothermarchaeota archaeon
TTTTTAATCTTGCAGAGAGAGTGGGAAAAGAAATAGCCAGAAGAGGGGGAATATTAGTGTGTGGAGGTTTAGGTGGGGTAATGGAAGCTTGTGCTAGAGGAGCTAAGAGTATGGGAGGCGTAACTGTAGGCATATTGCCAACTGAAAGTATGGAGGAGGCCAACCCCTATATAGACATAAAGATAGCAACTGCAATGAGTCATGCGAGAAATGCAATAATAGCTAGAAGCTGCGATTCGCTTATTGCAGTTGGTGGGGGGCTTGGCACCGTATCTGAGATAGCCTTGGCTGTTAAATGTGGAAAAAAGGTAATATGCTTGAAAACCGAGTCTATAGCTTTCGAATTTGCAAAGATTCTTGGCATAGAAATTGCAGAAACTCCAGAGGAGGCCGTAGAAAAAGCTTTCTCTTAAAGTTTAAAACACTTTTTAATCTTAGCGGGAGAAACGGGTCCCTTGCAGTTTTTGCAGAAGGGCATGAATTCCCCATGAATCTTGGCACACTCCATGTTTGAACACTTGAAACAGTAACAGTCAAGACATTTTGTTGCTTCATTGCCCAACTCCGAAAGAACCTTGACTTGTTGAGGTGTCAGGATATCTATATTCCTTAACAGATTTATCAATCTCCTATCGGTAATAAGCATTTTTCAAAAAAATAAAAAAATTAACAAGATTCGTGCTGTATGGCATCGGACGGACAAGCTTCCACGCAGGCACAGCACTCCACGCAGTCATCTGGGTTCACTACGTTGGATTTTCCATCGTCCCCTATTTCAAAGACGCCCTGTGGGCAGGCATCCACGCAGCTTCCGCATCCAGTGCATTTATCTTTATCTACAGTTATAGATACCATGATTTACAAAAGGGAGCTTAAGCCATATAAGTTTTTTGTTTCTTTCATAAGTATAAAGAGATTAGAGAAATAACTTTGCGAGGATTGGAGATATGATGAGGGCAGGAAGCATATTTCCTACTTTTATCCTCTTTATTTCCAGTAGATTTATTCCTATCCCAAAAATAAGTAGCCCACCCACAGAAACTATCTCATTAACGACCTTTTCTGTCAGATGAGGACTTATAGTGCTAGCTAAGATTGTTATACTACCCTGATATACCAATACTGAGATTGATGAGAATATTACACCTATTCCCATAACTGACGAAAAAGCAAGGGCTGCCGTGCCATCGAGCATTGACTTGATATAAAGCAAGGCGGCATCGTTATTTAATCCATCTTGAATTGCTCCTATTATAGCCATAGGGCCCACACAAAAAACTAGTGAGGAGGTTAGGAATGCTCTCGCTACTGCGTCGTGAGAACCGAGTTTCCTTTCTAAATTTTTTCCGATATTTTCGAGTCTCTCCTCTATTTTTATAGCTTCCCCTATAATTGACCCAATAACGATGCTCACAAGCAAAATAAGTATATTGCTGGTAGATAAAGCCATTTTCAATCCAATCAATAGTACAACCAGAGCTAACCCTTGCATTACGGTTATTCTAACATTCTCTGGAAATCTCTCCTTAAGTGAGGTTCCGATCAAGCTTGCGATCACTATTGCTAGGACATTTACAATGGTTCCTTTCATACCACACCTATGGATTTTAATATCAACCTCGTTGCTTTTTCCGGATCAGCTGCCCTCGTAATTGCACCCCCCACCACGATGATCTTTGCTCCCGATTTTAAAGCTAATGGAGCGGTGTCCGCCCTCAGACCTCCAGCTACAGCGACGGGAATATTTACGGAATCCACTACTTTTTTTACGAGGGGGAATGGTACTTTTTCATTCCCGCTTCTTAATTGTTCGTCTATCGATATATGGAATTCTATATAGTCTACTCCAAGCTTTTCGAGTTCTTTGGCCCTCTTTTCAACATCTCCGATATTAATCAGATCTGCCATTATCTCAACGTCGTATTTCCTTCCAGCTCCAACAGCGTCGCTGATTGTTGCATTATTTGCGGCACCGGCTATTCCAACTATATCGGCACCAGCTTGTGCGGCCATTTCTACTTCCAAAAATCCGGTATCCATCGTTTTTAGGTCAGCTACGATGGTCTTTTCGGGGAATAGTTCTCTTAGTTTCCTCACTGCGTGCATCCCCTCACTTTTAATTAATGGAGTCCCCACCTCTAACCAGTGGGCCCCGCCTTTTACACAGGCCTTAGCACATTCTATCGCATCTTCCAAATCCCTGAAATCGAGCGCAACCTGTAATTTTGGATACTGCTTATAGTACTCAAGCCCCAGCTTTTTAAGTTTTCTCTCTTCCGGTATTCCTTGGCTGTTCCATCCTCTGAGTTTATAATATTCCGGGAGAAGTTCGCCGATTCTTTCCACGTGTCCTTCTGCAGCCCCACCTATTAGTGGTTTTGCAAATCTCGGAGGTAGTCTGTCATGTCTATAGTCAAAGCCTTCCCTCACATTGAAAAGCCTCTCTATGTTGTATATTCTCTCTCCAGCTTTTTTTAGCTCGTCTTCATCAAAGTAAAATCCGGTGGCGGTAGTAAGCAATTTTGCATATATATCCACTTCGAAGTTGAGGGTTGAAAACACCGCCAGTGAAGTAAACTTGCATATTAGTAGTGAGTCCAACACAGCAAATATATCTTCGATCTCCTTCACCATCTTTGCCTTTCCTTCTATTCTCAGGTTATCTACATATTCGGGTATTGAGAGAATCTCTTGGGGTACAAGATATGCTCTTAAATGGCATCCGCCTCTATTGCTTGTAACATAGGCCAGTGCCTGACCCGTCAGTCCCCTCGGGTCATACGCGGGGAGTTCTAGCCCCTTAACGTGAATGGCAAATTCTTCACTTCCGTCTATTCTTTGGCTCATCATTTTTACTCCTTCAGCCAGTAAATTTCCTATCCCCCTTCTATGGGCGGTTTTCTGAATAAGTTCGAGTACTTTCTCTTTATCTCCAAAGGCAATTTTATCCCTAACCAATCCCTTCTCGGAACATTCCATTAAAAATGCAATACAATTACCCATCGATATCGTGTCCATTCCCAGCTCGTTACACAAGTTATTTGCCTTTGCAACCGTTTCTGGGTCAGAAATACAGCAATTAATTCCCAAGGCCCAGGCGGTTTCATATTCTAGGTTAAGCGTTTGTGTTTCTCCTATCTTCATGATCCTCCCGCATTTGATGGGACAGAGAGCGCAGCCTCTCCTTTCCTTCAGGAATTTATTGAGAGTTTCTCCAGAGAGATGTCCTACTTCATCCAGCCCTCCCCGTGTGAAGTTCCTTACAGGAAGAACCCCGTGCTTATTTACCGGGTTCATTAGAAGGAGCGTACCGAATCTGCCCAGAATATCTCCAGTTATTGGATGATTTTTGAGAAGTTCTGAGAACTCTTTTGAATATTTTTTGAATGCGTAGGTGTTTGCAGGGGTTATTTTATTTTTTCCTCTGACTGCTATTGCTTTCAGTTTTTTGTATCCCATGACCGCTCCAAGTCCTCCTCTTCCCAGCGCTCTCCCCTCATCATCTATTATGCAGGCATATTTAACTAAATTCTCTCCAGCTCTACCAATCGCGAGAACTCTAGAATTCTTTTCTTTTGATTTTATTTTAGAAATCGTCTCTGAAACGTTTAAACCCCATAGCGTTGAAGCGTCCTTTATTTCCACATTTCCATTTTTTATGGATAGATATACCGGAACTTTTGATGCTCCAGTAATCACTATTCCATCGTATCCGGCCTTTTTTAACTCTACCCCGAAATATCCTCCAATCTGGGAATCGAAGATCGTATTGGTAAGGGGGGACTTCGAAGTCATACAACTCCTTCCAGAAGCCGGAGCTATCCCGGTTAAGGGCCCTGTCATAAATATGAGAGGATTTTCATTGGAAAGTGGCTCTGTTTTTGGTTTTAGCATCTTGAATAAGAGAAATGCAGCATATCCTCTTCCCCCTATGAATTTGCTAGCTATTTCTAAATCTATTTCTTGCTCTTCGACTTTCCTCTCAGAAAGTTCAACAAACAGCAGCTTCCCCGCATAGCTCATGAAATCTGATTTTCATGTTTTTAGTTTTAAATATTTTCTCAAGTTTCGAGAATGGAAAAAAAAGCTTTATAATCCAGCTGTTAAATTTTAATTATGAAATGAAGTTTACAAAAAGATGTCCAAAATGCGGGAGTACTAATGTGGTAAAAGGTAGACAGGAAATATTTCCCAGCACGTTTATTAAGAATACTAAATATTCCCTCATAAAGGCCCTAACAGACTCAAAGGAGTTCGAGATATATGCGTGCATGAACTGTGGGTATTCTGAATGGTATATTGAAGAAAAGTATCTCGAAAAGGAAGAGAAAAAATGAGAAGGATCAAACCTAAAGTAGATAAAGTTTTCCTTCTCACAAATTTCTCAGAGTTGGGGAACGAATTATTTATATATGAAGGTAAAGAGGAGAGATATCATCGTTTTCTAGATTTCTTAGAAGTTGGAAAGGAAAATGGAGAAAATCTGGTATATGTATTCCCCTCCCCACTAGAAAAATTTAATTTTCATATAGATTATGAGAAATATCATGAAATATCAATTCTTCCAAAGAAAATAAGGCCAATTCATGAGAGAGATATCAGAAGGTTGATAGAGAAAATATCGAGTATTGCAGATAAAAAAACCAGGTTGATAATAGATTACAGCATAACGGTCAACAAAAAAAATTTAGAGCACGTGGTAGAATTTGAGAAATTCCTTCATAAATTCGGAACCACGATCAGTGCACTCGAAGCTAGGAGAATAGAGCAGGACATGGTAAAGAAGCTTCTTAAGATACATGACAAAGTTGTTATCTCCACCAAAGAGGGTACTAGCGTTTCTTTTCCACGGACAGTTAAAAACGGAAAGGTGGAGGTACCCAACGTAAACGTCGTATCGGCAGAAACTTTAGAACAGTGCGTTAAAAAATCTTTAGACATCATCGTGCTTGCCTTACTCCTCCAGCGTCCCATGTGCGGATTTGATATAATAAAAACCATAGTTCAGAATTTCAATGTGCTGCTTAGCCAGGGAACTGTTTATCCGATTCTCTATGAACTTAAAGAGAAGGGATATGTGAGAGACGAGAAGAAGGGGGATAACAAGACTAGGCTGTATATTCCGACGGAAGAGGGCACGGAGTATATGGAAAAGAAAATCAGAGACTATTTGATAGCTCAAGATAGCATCATTAATTTGATTTTGAGGAGGTGAATTCGGTGAAAATACTAATAATCGACGACGATGAAGATTTGATCGTTTCTACAAAAATTTTGCTTAATGGTAATGGTATAGAGGTGATCGGAGCGATAAATGGGGAAGAAGGAATTAAAAAAGCATTAGAAGAAAAACCGGATTATATCTTCATAGACATAGATATGCCGGGAATGGATGGATGGGAAACCCTAAAAAAAATAAAGTCGCACGAAGAGCTCAAAAACATACCCGTAGCGATGCTTACCGCGACCTCCCTTTCAGATAGCATTGATAGGGAAGAGATAGAGGGGATAAATGACTATATAACCAAACCATTTACGAGAGAGGATATAATAGAATGTCTCAGGCAGGTCTACGATTTTTAGTTTCGAAATTCGAAACATATTTAAATCATAGGTATATACTATTCTTTGATGAGGTCTTCTGTAAGGTTAGCTCTCCTATCATTCATACTCTTCGGCATAGTAGACAGTATCCTAACGTATGTTGGGATAGCTTTCTTTGGACTCACAGAGGTGAATCTCTTTATGAGAAAGCTGATAGATATGGGATGGCCGGTCTTTTTTACATTTAAGACCTCTCTCTATGCAATGTTGGCATGCATCGCAATAGAAATTGATAAGACGGGATTGGCCAATTATGGTCTCTCTATGCTGGGATTTACCGTTGTACTCTGGAATATATTAATGCTCACTTCCGTAGTAATATGAGGGCAAAAGTACTAGTTTTCAGCCCCAATGCGGATTATATTTCACAAATTCTTAGTGATTTTACAATAAAAATTGCAAAATCGAGAGAAGAAGTTATTAACGATGCTTTAAAAGATAAATTTAATATTGTCATAGTAGAAGACGATGAATCTATTTTAGATGAGATAAAATCCAAAAAAAAGGACATTGTAGGGATATTAATAAAGGAAGAAAAGACCTTTGATAAATCAAAGGATTATTACTATATTTTCAAGCCATATAGTGAAGTACAGCTAGTCTCAATAGTGTACAACTCTATAAACAAGGAAAAATTAGAGAAGGAGCTGAGGAAAACTACAGAATTCTTGGGCAACATTGTTGAATCTTCTCCGGATTCCATTATAACATGCGATCTGGAGGGAAGAATTACGTCTTTCAATCCGGGAGCTGAGAAAATTTTGGGTTATCACAAAGATGAGGTTTTAGGTAAGAAAATTGATGAGTTCTACCCAGAAGAAGAAAGAGAGTTCAGAAAAGAGTGGATTTCAAAAGTATTAGAGGGAAGGAGTATAAGGAATGCAAGGGTAAAATGGAAGGACAAACTTGGAAAGCTTCATGATATAAGTTTGTCTGTTTCCTTATTGAGGAACGGAGAAGGAAATCCTATAGGAACTGTGGGAATAGGGAAAGACATAAGTAAAGAGGTTGAGGCTGAGAGACTGATTCAGGAATACATTCATCAGATTAGGACCTACATAAAGCAAGTTGAAAGGGCAAGCCGGTTTAAAGAGCTTCTGCTTGATATACTTAGGCATGACATACTTAATCCACTTACAACCGTGAAGAATGTAGCCAGTACTTTGGATAATGAAAAATCCACTTTGATAAAGAGAAATATAGAGAAAATCGAAGATATAGTAAGGAGGGCTACGCTGTATAGTAGATTAGAGAGCATAGAAGAATTGGAGTATGAATCAGTAGATCTTAC
>CAZSVW010000072.1:0-3345 GCA_964610485.1 Candidatus Hydrothermarchaeota archaeon
AGTTCTCTCAAATTGCAATCATGATTTGTACCCCTCATCTTTAAAATCTGGATAGCCCTTATCATATTCCCCTTTGAAAGGAAGTTATGGAGGAAGATTACACCATGAGTCAAAAAGTGCTCCGGAGCAAATTTGTTTGGGTCGCTAAGCTCGGAGAGAAGTATAGTGGTGCATCCCAAGCTTTCTAAAGACCTTACAAACTCCGCAAGTTGTTTCCTCTCATAAAACGGGTCTACGCTTGCGAACCTCACAGCAGAAATGGAATCGACTACCACTCTCTTAATATTTTTCAGATTGGTTATATCCCTTATTTTGGAAAATAGTTGGGTTACCGTTGGAAAATCGGCTATTTCTAACAAACTTTTTCCGAAATCTATAAATGATATTTTTCCCGAACTTACAAACTTTGGGAGCTTTAAACTGAAATTGCTCATGTCGGCGATTATATTCTGAGGATCATCTATCAGCGAAACATATAAACCATTTTCTCCTAATTTAGCTCCCTGAACTAGAAATTGAATTCCGAAAGTTGTCTTTCCTGCCCCGGGAGACCCTCCTACTAAATAAACTCTATTAGGGATTAACCCACCTTGCAAAATCTCGTCTAAACCCGGAACACCTGTTTTAATCCTCACGACTTTACTTTTATATATAAATTCAAATAAATACTTAACGATGGTCAAGGAAGAAATAATAAAGAAAGCTAAAGAACTAGGATTTAAAGTAGGTTACTATGCTCACGATGAGTTTGCAAGTTGGGTCTGGAGAGAGAGAAAGGCGTTGACAGAACAGGCCGAAAAACATGGAATAAGCGAGGAAGTAGCAAAGGCCTATGAGTATGGCAAATTGTTGGGACAAAAAAGAAGAGCGCTGGATGAAAGAAAAAAGAAAGAGAAAAAAATAGCATTAAAAGAAAGAAAAGAAGTTACAATAAAACTAAAAATAGAGGAGGAGAGAAAAAGCGTCGAAAGAACATTTAGCGATAATGTTATAACTTCGGCAGCATCCGAATTCAAAGCTATCAGAAAGCCTAAAATGATATCTCAGCCCAAACTTCTTGGGCTCCCCCGTCTTTTGAAAAGATTCTTATCATTAGAGTGAAGATACAACTCTCCACTTTCCCATACACAGAGTTCTGTATAATCTCTTTGCATCTCTATGGGAAAGCCCGTATTTTCTCATTATCCTCTCCCTTCTCTTCTTAGAGGTATCCGCATATAACGTTACCAAATCATATGCATTTATTACGAGCTTTGTCTTTCTCATTTTTATCAAATTGAAATAAGGTAGAGTGAGAATTATTTATACTTAATTTTTCGAGATCTGAAAAATTAATTTTTTATCAATTAGTAAAACTCTCTCTACTTTAAATGGAGAAGGATGATTTTAAAGGAAAACTTGAAAGGAGTCTATATACAATTACATTTGTTACCTCCCTAGCACCATGGATAACAGAAATAGTACAAAGTTATCCCGATTTTCTCACATGGGGGAGATTTCTAAAATGCACAATTTTATCTTCCATCATTATAGGATTGGGCTTGCTATGCTCAAATGTGGCCCTAACGATACTACAGAAACATGAACAGTTTAAAAGAGCTGTGGGAAGAGAACAATTGGAGCTTACCTATATCAAAAAACTTACTGAGAATCTGGTAAATGGAATGGGAATGAACATAGAGCTAATTGGTTCAGATTATACTATACTATTCGCCAATAGGGAACTCAAAGAAATGTTTGGGGATGTTGAAGGAAAAAAATGCTATGAGGTGTATATGCAACGAAGTACACCTTGTGAAAATTGTCCCGCCACAAAAGCTTTAAAAAAAGGAGTGCCCACGAGAGAGATAATTTACCTCGATGGCAGGATATATGAGTTCATCTGCGTTCCCTTTGAAAATTCGATAATAGGTTCTATGCGAGATATAACTGAGAAGAGAAGGTTAGAGGAAGAGATAGAAATCGAAAAAGATAAACTAAACACAATTCTCATGAGCATGGGGGATGGAGTTGCAATAGTTGACAAAGATTTCAAAATCACATACTCAAATAGGAGACTCCATGAGATTCTAGGAAAAGAAATAATAGGAAAGAAATGCTATGAAGTATATCAAAACCTGAAAGCTCCCTGCGAGGGCTGTCCGGTAAACTTTGAAAAGTTAGAGAAAGGTTATATAGATACCCTAGAGATGAAAACAAATGGAAAATCTCTTCTAGTCACTTATTCTCCCATAAAAAATTTTGATGGGAGCTACTCTATAATCCAGATAGTGAAAGATATAACAGAATTAAGGCAGTTAGACGAAATAAAAGAAACTCTCATTACAAACGTAAGTCATGAACTAAAAACACCTCTAACTGTAGCAAAGGGGATGGTCGATCTCATAATGGATGAACCACTTACAGATGAGCTCAAGGAAAGTTTGGGCGTAATTCGGAGAAACCTGGAGAGGCTTCACAAGCTAATAGAGGACCTCATAGAAATAGCAAAGATGAAAAGAAGATGTCCCCTGGCATTAGAAGAGAACGATATAAGGAATGAAATAAAGAGAGCTGTAAAAGAACTTGAAAACTATGCAGAAAGTAGAAAAGTGAAAGTGATATTGCAACTACCAGAAGAACCCATTTTGCTTAAGTCTGACAGATACAAGCTTTACCAAGTTTTTTATCATCTGATAAATAACGGAATAAAATTCAACAGAGAAGGGGGGACAGTAGTAGTACAGGCGAAGAATAATGAAAAGTTTGTCGAGATTGCTATAGAGGATACAGGGGTTGGAATTCCCAAGGAACATCTGGATAAGATATTTGACAAATTCTATCAGGTGGAGATGGGGATAAATAGGAGATTTTCTGGAATGGGAATAGGATTAGCGATGGTGAAGGAGATAGTGAAATTACATGGTGGAGAGATTTTTGTTGAAAGTGAAGTGGGAAAGGGTTCCAAATTTACCTTGATATTCCCTATCTCATGATTTGTTTCATTTCTCGAAAAATTAAGTATATATAACCTTAAAATTCCTCTTTTTTTCAAAAATAAAAGGAGGTAAATAAGGGTGAGGAATAACAAAGCGCAGGTAGGGATTGGGACTTTGATAATATTTATAGCCATGATTCTGGTGGCGGCAGTGGCAGCTGGAGTCTTGCTTAAGACTTCTGGGAGTCTGCAGCAGAAAGCTACCGTAACTGGAGAACAGGCGCAGAAAGAAGTTTCCACGAATATAAAGGTTACAAACGTTGTTGGGTATACCCAGGATACCTCCCAAAACGAGATAGATGCCTTAATACTTACATGCCAACTCGCCTCGGGTAGCGGGGATGTGAAGTACGATGACATCGTGCTCA
>CAZSVW010000072.1:3445-6790 GCA_964610485.1 Candidatus Hydrothermarchaeota archaeon
GCAGGTAGGGATTGGGACTTTGATAATATTTATAGCCATGATTCTGGTGGCGGCAATAGGTGCGAGTGTAATAGTTCAAACATCTGCCAAAATGCAACAACAGGCTATGGTGACGGGAGAACAGACGATAAAGGAGATATCAACCAAGCTCAAAGTGATGTCTGTGGTTGGGTTTTCAAATACCACAGACAAAATAAACAAACTCATAGTGGTTGTGCAGCTTGCATCTGGAAGCGGTGAAATTAGTTTAGAGGATATAACCCTCACATACCAGTCTAAAGATATATACATAACCGGAATTAAGTACAATTCATCCGCCGAGGATAACAATTCAATTCCAGATTTTTATAAAAGAGTTATTAAAGGAGATAGTGACGATTTTCTAGAAGCTGGAGAAATAGTCGAACTTCATTTCTGGATAGAAGATTCTTTACCTCATCCCCTTGACCCCGATACCAGATTTGAACTGATTCTCATACCCAGATATGGAACTCAGAGCATTATAAGAGCAACTACCCCAGGGGTGTTCAAATATTCATATGTTCCTCTCGTATAGTTTCGAATGCCGAAAAAAAATATTTATTTAATCTCTTTTTTCGAATAATTTTTCAAATGCCAAAAGAAAAAGTACTGTTCAATGTTAAAGACCTGTACTTTTCACTAGACTATAAGAGATGGGAGAAGGCTCATCTAACATCTACAGATGCAAATGTATGGATCAAATGTGGAAGAGGATGGAAAAAATTTCCTAACGACGAATTGAGAATAGTGCAGGTGAAAAGTGCAGCTAGAAATTATGCAGTACTCATTTTGATGAGAGATAACAGAAACATGTACCTGGGGGGGAAAAAGCCCACTATATATACCCTCTACAACGCCCTCATGTCCGTACTTCCAACTACCTCTGAATCTACCGGAATCAAGTTTACCGATACAAAGAGGCTCGTATTAAAAGCCCTATACCAGGGAGTTAGACGTCCAGAGAATATAATGCCTCTCATAAATAGAGAATATGACGAAATTGTAAAGATACTTGAAGAATTCCAGAGGGAGGGGATATGCACGAAAGCTGGTATTCTCACCGAAAAAGGCAAACTCATTATGATGGAGGAGGGATATAAATGAATGAATTTGACTTAGATTTGAGTGCGCTCATGGAGCTGGGAAACATAGGAGCAAGCCATTCTGCCACTGCACTGTCTGAGATGATGGGCAAAAAAGTATCTCTCACCTCGCCTCAACCTGTAACGGGAGGAGAAATTAAACCACCATATATATGTATCCTAAGCAATCTGCTCGGAATAAAAGGAGTCCTAATCTTTGCTTTTCCACTTCCCTCTGCACTCAAAATTGCTGAGTATATGCTAGAGGTAAATGTAGGGGGAGAACTTTCAGAGTTTCATATTCCTCCTCTACAGCAAGTGAGCAAATCGATGGCTGATGCTTTTGTAAATGCGTTGGGGGAATTCTTTGGAAAGGAGCTAGACTGCACAGTCCCCTTGCATGTAGAAGATAACGTTGATTCTCTAATAAGAGGAGCCGAGGCTTTCAAAATAGAAGTCAGGACAGATGAAGAGCTTATATGTCATCTCATATTCGCATTAACAAAAGAGGGCGTAGAAAGTATAATGGAAAGTGAGGTGCCGGAGTTTGAGGAATATGGAAGTTTTGGAGAAATGGTAAGCAGTTTTGAAAAATTATTCGACATGGAAAGCAGAATAGAGGGATTCATACTAAACAAGGTACCGTTAAAGGAAATTAGAAAGTTTCTAAGAGCAATAACTCCAGATAAATTCGAAAACAATAGACTAAAGAGATATCTGGAGAATGCATTAGAGTATACCGGAATCGGAAACAAAATAAGCCTGCACAGAATCGAACCATTGAAGTATCATCTCAGAGTAGAAGAATGCAATGTATGCAGGGATCTGCCAAATTCCGGTAAAAAATCATGCTTTACAACAAATACAGCATTAGGAAGATTCTTCAGGGAGAATTTGGGGATAGATAATGAAGTAATAGAAATAAAATGCATAAAGGCCGGAGATGAAGCATGCATTCACGAAATTTCTCTGGAGAGAATAGATGTTCTCTCATGCTTCTATGAGCCTAAAGATATAGAGATACTTAAGGCTCTATCTAACGGCGAAAATGCAGAAATGGATGCCGAATCCGTTAGAGTACTTGAATACTATGGACTGCTAAAAGATAACCAAATAACGGACCTAGGAAAGGTATTCCTCACTTTCGTAGAAAACGCAACACCCAGGAGAGAGGAAGATATAGAGGGATGGGATGATTTAAATAAGATAGACTCGAGTAAAGATGTGGAAGAAGCACCTCCTTGGCAAATTTAACCAAAAAGTTTTTATGAGAGTTTTATTACAAATTATATCTATCAAGGGGGAGGTATATTGGAAAGTATAGGGAATATAAATAAGATACTCGCCTACTTAGCCTGTATCAAGATATATAATGATAAAATAGTATATGCTGACCCCAATTTTGAGAGTATGTGCGGATATAGTTTTGAAGAGTTATCCAATCTAAAATTAGATGAGATATTCCCCCCGGAAGATGTAGAAAAAATAAAAACAGAAAAAGAAACTATTGCGAGGATAATCGGAAAAAACGGAAATAAACGCTATGTACTGCTCCAGATACAGAGGGTACCTTTCAATGGCGGAACTTCTCTTCTCATTAAAGGGGTGGATATAACTGAGTTGAAAAAAATCGAAGAAAGAGAGGCCCTGCTCTCTAGTATAATGGAAGGGAGTGCAGATGCAATTACCGCCGTTGATTTGCAAGGTAGAATAATCTACTGGAACAAAGCGGCAGAAAAGTTATTTGGATTTAAATCCGAAGAAATCGTAGGCAAACATATATTCAATATCATACCCGAAGATAGAAGAGACGAACTAGAAGAAATATGGAGAAAAATTGAAAAAGAAGGATTTGTAAGAGGATTTGAAACAGAAAGACTTACAAAAGAAGGAAAAAGAATTCCGGTCGAAATTACAGTTTCTCCTATGAGAGAATGCGGCAAGATAATAGGATATTCAGCCATTTTCCATGATATAAGCAGGAGAAAAGAAACTGAAAAAAAATTTTTGGAAATAGTTACAAAATATAAAAATATATGCGATTTTGCTCCAATTGGGGTACTGATAATAGATAAAGATGGATATATAGCTTATGCCAATCCATATGTCAAGAGATTTCACAAATTTGATATTGAAGGAAAAAATATATTTGACTCGCCCTGTCTCAAGGCCAACGGAATAGACGAAATCATCCGAAGGTCCCTTAACGGAGAACATGTGGATGTTGAAGGAGAATTCATTC
>CAZSVW010000073.1:0-6756 GCA_964610485.1 Candidatus Hydrothermarchaeota archaeon
GCCATGCTTCCAGCAACCCCTCGAAAAAAGATTTGACCTCTTTTGCAAGAGACTGGGTTGAGCATAATAGAAACTTCGATGCGATAGCAAAGCTCGACTCAGATAAAGATGGTTTTACAAATGAAGAAGAATGGAACGCCGGCACAAACCCGGGAGATAAAAATTCTCACTAGATTAGCAATGCCTTTCAATAGAATATTCTGGGAATTCAATCCTGCAATAATTTTCAGCATCAGTCAATGTAGAAAATGAAAGCCACTCACCCTCTTCTACATGTTCTGCCACGTAATAACAATCGGGGTTTGTATGTAGTATACATCTCTTATTTTCGTGGTCAACATTCGCCCACACTCTCAGGTGTAGGTAGAATATTGTTAGAGCCGCGTTTAAATAAGCCGTGGTCGCACCTGAAATTATAGGAGATAGTAGGATCATTCCGATGAGCGGAATTTTTTCAATAATTTTACCTATAATTCCCACTATCAAGAAAACGATAAAGGCCACTATTATAAAAATAAGGACGTTTCCAATGTTTTCTTTGACTTTCATGTAACTTTTTCTAATGGCATCACTAGCAGGGGCATCATCTACAATTACGATCACTAATGTAAACATAAGGAAGAGCATGGCAAGAAGTCCTGGAATGATAAACAAAATAAAGCCGACTACTACAATAATGCCCATTAAGATGGCAGCTACAACTATATCCAATAATTTTTCCATTACCTTTTCGAATCCCCTTCCCAGAGAGGTTTTGCCATTACTTAACACATCATAGCACATTGTTATGGTAACACCCGATGCTATTAATCCGAGAATTCCTATAGCAATAGAGAACAGAAAAACTGCTCCGAAAAACGCACCCAAATGTGTGGGATTCAAAAAGAATAAACTAGGTCTAACTCCTTTCATGAAGTATGAGAAGATTCCACTAAGTATAGCTACAGCTATGGGCGGAAGTGTTATGGAAGGATTCTCTATTATTATGTTCTTTGCTTGTGTATATATCTTAATTATGTCCACAAATTCTTTTTAATTTAGGCTTGTATAAAAATCTATTTGTTTATCATGATAAAGGTAGCATTAGTCTATCCAAATTTATACAGAGTGGGAATATCAAATTTAGGTTTCCATATAGTTTATGATTTAGCTAACTCTCTGGAGTATGTAAGTTGTGAAAGATTTTTCCTAGATAGAAATTTAAGTATAGAAACAGGAGCAAAATTAGGAGATTTTGATATAATTCTTTTTTCGTGGCAATTTGAACTTGACTGCTTGAATATTCTAGAAATTTTGCATAGAAATGGGATTCCAATTAGGAGAAATGAAAGAGAACAGATAGTAGCAGTGGGAGGCCCCTGTTCAGTAAATCCGATGCCATTAAAGAGGTTTGTTGATATTTTTTTTATAGGAGAAGCGGAAGTTAATTTAATACCATTTTTAGAACTTTATGCAGAAGTCGGAAAAGATATAGAAAGTTTTACAGATATAGATGGTATATATGTTTCTGACATTGATAATAAGGTTAAAAGAGTATATTTTAGAAATTTAGATGATTATTATCCAAGAATTGCAGAAGCACAAGACTCTTCGTTTGGTGATACTTTTTTGTTGGAGATTTCAAGAGGTTGCAATAGGGGATGTAGATTTTGTATGGGGGGTTATATATTCCGACCAAAAAGAGAAAGAAGTTTGGATAAACTTAAAGAAATAGTAGATAGAGTAAAGAAGAAAAAAATATGTCTTCTTGGAGCGTCGGTCTCCGATTATACGAATATAGAAGAACTCTGTGAGTACTTAAGCAGCAGAAATTTTTTAATTTCTGCCCCATCGTTGAGAGCAGATACATTGACCGAAGATATGGTTAGATATCTAGTAAAGAGTGGTCAGAGGAGCATAACTTTAGCTCCGGAGGCAAATGAAAGGTTAAGAAGAGTAGTCAATAAAAATATAAGCGATGAACAGATATTAAGAGCTTGTGATATTTGTTTTAGAGCCGGAATAAAAAATTTTAAGCTTTATTTTATTTTGGGGATTCCTACAGAAGATGAAGAGGATATAAAAGAGGAAGCAGAACTTGTTAAGAAAATAAAGGGAAAAATTAAGTTAAGTATTAATCCACTTATTCCCAAACCCCATACCCCTTTCCAATGGATAGGACTTGATAGTATTTCCAATGTTAAATATAAGGTAAAGCTCCTTAGGAAAATTCTTAAAGGAAGAGCTAAAATAGAAGTGGAAAATTTAAAAAAATCTTTTTTACAGGCTACAATATCAAGAGGAGACGAAAAACTAGGAGAAATAATAGAAAAAGCTTTTTTCTATGGTAAAGGTCTAGGAGCATTTAGAAGGGCTTTTAAGGAGTGCAATATGGAATATGGGCATTATACTAGGGAATTATCATTAGATGAGGAGCTTCCGTGGAGTAAAATAGGGATAGGTATAAGTGAGAAGTTTTTAAAATCCGAATATAAGAAAGCCTTAGGACTCATTTAGATAGTAAGTATTCTATCAGTCCAGGAGTAATTATTATTTTGTTCTCTATAACAACATATCCATATGGTAAGATTATTTTCTCCTCTCCACAGTCTATTACTACTTCGTTTGTTATCTCTATCTCCTCTAACTTGTATCCTAGATATATAAGTTTAGCTACCAGTGCCGCTGAATCTATACTTAATTGTTTTTTCCCTAGGTTTCGGGAATTTTTCTCACCCACCTTGCTGACTAGAAGTTTTCTAGTTCTCCCTTTTGGTTTTTCATATCCTAAAATACCGCCTATGACGACCGCTTCTATATCCTTAAAATCGGATGGTCTAAGTTCTTTTTTAGCTTGCGGGTCTAGGACTATTACTCTGTGGAAGATATCACTAAAAGTTTTTTCTGTTGTTTTTCCTGGAAAAAAATCCTCAAGTTTTTCTGCTCTGGTAAAAAAGACATTCTTCCATATGTTGCATACATGTTTATATTCCAATAAGAGCCATTCCGATATTTCTTCCTCTAAATTTTCTATAATGAGCGTAACCTTTTCCATTTTAATCAATACGATGTATAAATGTATATAAATTTAAAAATTATGGACATGAAATATTGGAAAGACAGAAATCTAATATCTCTTCTTTCATTTTAAGTATGCAAATTTCCCTTTTAAGATGTTCTATAAACCTGTTAAGAGAAAAATTTTCGCATTTAAATTTAAAATCATATTTTATATCCCATAAAATAAGAAATTCAGGTTCGCTAGCTTTGATTTTTTTGTTAATTTCTTTTTTAAATAGATTTTTAAGATCTTTTATTGTAAGCTCCCCTTTTCCAACAAGTTTAAGTGCAGTGGTTAGTCTTCTTACCATTTGCCATAAGAAACTTTTTCCGCTGAAAGTTAATATTATAATCCCATTTTTTTTCTCTACTTCAATATAATTTATTGTTCTTATTGGATTTTCATTTGATATAGTGAAATTATGAAAGCTGTGTTTTCCCTCTATAATTTTTGATGCTTTTTTAATTTTGTCTAGGTCATATTCATCATCCACTAGGAAGTATTTATATATTCTTTCTTTTGCTTCTTTCATTGGATTAAAGTCTAGATTTACCTCTCTTAAACCTAAAACAAAGATATCTTCAGGTAAATGTGCATTTATTATTCTGGGTTGAAGTTTAAATTCAGTAGTTAGTGCAAACACATTTCCAAGAGCAGAGACGCCTCTATCTGTCCTCGCCGCCCCTTTAAAATCATAGAATTCGCAGAATTTCCCCAACGCTTTTCTAAGTTCTCCTTCTACAGTTCTTACGTTTGGCTGAATCTGAGATCCATAAAAGTTTTTACCATTATAAAAAACTTTTAGTGCATATCTACGCATCTTTTATCCCATTTTCCCCTATGGTGAATTTAATTTTTTTTCCTTCTTTAAGTTTTCTATGTCTTATAAGAATGGCTTCTCTAAATGAGTTGATTTTTTTAAGTTCGATTATAGTCTTGCTCCAATAATTCAGAAGAGAAAAAGGATAAGGGGAGGTTATTACTACTGCAACCTTATATTTTTCTGCAAGAAAAGAAAGTTCCTTTAACTGCGAGTTCAGCACCTTATTAAACTTAATAGTGGGATGATAGAACGATAGTATAGAGTCAATAATTATAAGGGAATATTCTTGATTAATAATGTCCTTCAAGTTTTTAATAATAAAATCTTGGTCTTTAAAATTTGAAGGTTTATAAAATCGAATTTTTTTGATAATATCCTCAAAATATTCCTTGGATAGCTGTTTTAATCTATCTAAAGACCCTTCTGTATCAATTAATACTGCTTTCTTTCCTGATTTTACACAGTTAATTAGAATTTGAAGGCAAAGACAGCTTTTTCCAGAGCCAGCTTCTCCATAGATTTGAGTAAGAATTCCGGTTTCTATTCCGCCATCAAGGAGAATATCTATAATGGATTGCGTGGGCAGCTTTCCCATTCAATTTTCACCCGATATAAAAGCCCCAGTTTTAGTTTCTTTTATAATTTTTTCTGGAGGCGGGGAGGTTAGGATGCTTACTACCACCATTGTAATAAAGGATATTCCGAAAGAAAAGAAGCTAAAGTGCATGGGCAGAGGATATACGAATTTATGAATATATCCAAAGACTATTGCTGTAAAGAATCCAGAAGCCATTGAGGCAATTGCTCCTTCTTTTGTAGCTCTCTTCCAATACAACCCAGCTATAAGAGGTATGGTAAAAGATGAGAGCATTATGCCGATTCCCATCCAAATAAGCCAAGCTAGTAATTTTGGTGGGTTAATAGCCAATATTAAACTTACTATCGCTGAAGCCAATATTGCTATCCTACTCACTAAAGTTAACTCTTGCTGAGATACGTTAGATTTGAGTAGTCTATATATATCCCACCCAAAATAGGTGCCTATAGTAAAGAGAAGTCTATCTGTGGTAGACATAACTGCAGCTAGGACTACCACTGCAAAAATAGACCACGCAAATGGATTTAATACATGTTCCACTCCTACTATGAAAGCATAGTCTGGTCTAGGAACTTTTAGATGACCCTCATAAGCCATAGCTCTAACCGCAAATCCCGACAATTTTATGAGGTACATTATTATAACATACAGCGAAAAAGCTAAAAATGGAGAGAATTTAAAATATTTTTTCTCTTTAGCAGCTAAAACATTATTTATTACATGAGGAGCACTAGCTAACCCAAATACTAGAAGAAAGAAGAGAGAAATGATAAAAGCTGGTGTACAAAATGCATAATTGGCGTAGGGAGGATGAACTTGAGGATATGCTAACTTTACGAAGTTGGGGTCGATCATTGAAAGTATCCTATTTATGTGAGTTAATCCTCCCGCTTTCTCAATTATAGGAGGAGAAAGGAGAAGCACACCGATTATAAGAATAATGCCTTGCACAAGCGTTGTCCAAGCCACAGCATATAGTCCACCTAGCAAAACATAAAAGACCACTATAGTTGAAGCTATTGTCAAAGCTTGAACATGCGTTATCCCTAGGAGCCAAGTTAGCACTATGCTTATTGCGGTATACTGTCCTACCAAATAAATTAAAGAAACAGCAATCCCTACTATAGCGGATATGAATCTTATTTTCTTTTTACTGTAAAAGCGATGAGAGAAATAATCTTGGATTGTAAGATAGTTGTACTGTTTCCCTATGCGGTGAAGTTTCGTTCCTAGAAATAGTATGCAAAAAGCAGCACTCAAGGGAACGAAGATCTGCTCCCATATAGTAGGCCAACCTGCTATGTATCCAAGACCAGCAACTCCCAAAATAGTCATTCCTGAACATATAGAACCTACTACAAGAATGGTAAATGCTAAAAATCCTAAGTTCCTTCCAGCAACAATATAATCCTCTACTCCCTCTATTTTTCGCGATGCCCATCCTCCAATGAATAGAAGTGCTAGGAAGTATAGGAGAACTAACCATTTCATTTCTCATCCTCCTCTTCTGAGAAAAATATACCCCATATAGCTAAGAGTATAGCAATAAAAAAAGGCAACACAAGGCTTACGATAAACGTCGAATTAGGAAGTCCAAACATATTATGTTAGACATTGTCTATCATACTTAAATTTTTCGTTTATATTATACATTTCCCAGTTCATTATCAATTCCTAATATCTACAGCTTTCCCCTATAATATATGGTTGCAGGACATCCCAAGCATTTGTAGGATTCATATCTCTTACACTCTCCACAGTGAACCCCGCATGGAGCAATTTTCTCATTTTTCAATGGGATAACATTGATATCCATGAAACTATCGTAAAATATCTCTTGAACTGGATATATTTCAAATCTCCTCACTCCCTCTTGCGCCCTTAGAGAGCATTTTTCTAGAGTTACACTTTCTAGTGAGCGATAATCTTCGGCAAATATGAGTGCGAATAGGTTATAGCTTCCAGTGGTTATGAAGAACTTTATAATTCTAGGACACTCTCTAAATTTATTTATAATTTTTTCTATAGTTTCAGCATCTTTTAGCTCCATAGCTATAATTGCAGTTATTATTTTTAGTCTTTTTGCATTTATTAACGCTTTTATTTTAATTTTTCTGTTTTTTTGTAGTTTATCTAGTCTCTTTTTTACTCCCATAGGGGAGATACCTATTTTATTTGCTATATCAGAAAGAGTACTCCTTCCGTTCTCTTGTAATATTGAGATTATTTGACAGTCTCTTTTATCCATGTTTAATTTTAAAATTTTTTTTGGTATTTAAGTTTATGTTTTAAATT
>CAZSVW010000074.1:0-6656 GCA_964610485.1 Candidatus Hydrothermarchaeota archaeon
GATATAGGTTTAGAAAAAATAAAGGAAAAATTAAAATACAGACTTGACGGAATGAGGATAGCTGTTCAACCTGGGTGCCACTTTCTCTGGCCCTCTGAATCACTAACTGAAAAAGAGGAAGATCCCTTTAATCCTGTCATTTTAAGAAATCTATGCGAAGCGCTTGGAGCAAAGGCACCATATTATAGTAGATTAATAGATTGCTGTGGTGCGGGTGCACTTAAAAGTACTTCTCCTGAAAAAGCCCTGAAACTTGCTGAAAGTAAGTTTAAAAGCATTGAAGAGGAAGTGAAAGCAGATTTAATCGTTACCACCTGCTCTTCCTGCATGATACAGCTTGATGAATCCCAGCAAAAGCTCAAAAAAATTGGAAAGCTTAAAAAAGAAATACCGGTTTTTCACTATATTCAAATACTTGCGATTTGCATGGGTTTTGATCCAAAAAAGGTTGCTGGAATATGTATAACTCCAAGAGATAAAATAATTAGAAAAATTCTGGAGGAGAAGTGAAAAAATGGAGTTTGAACCAAAAATAATAGCTTTCTGTTGTAATTGGTGTTCTTATGCTGCAGCAGACCTTGCAGGTTCTTTAAGAATGAGTTATCCTTCAAATATAAAAATTATTAGAGTTCCATGTTCTGGAAGAGTAGACCCGCTCTTGATTCTAACAGCTCTCCAGCTCGGTGTTGACGGAGTTTTTGTTGCAGGATGCAAGAAAGGAGAATGTCATTACGTAGATGGAAATTACAGAGCAGAAGAAAGAGTGAATTTTCTCAAAAAGGTTTTAGAAAAACTGAAGTTAGAACCTGAAAGAGTTGAGATGTTTTTCATTTCTGCTTCTGAGCCAGACGTATTCTCTGAATCTGCAAAGAAATTTACTGAAAAAATTAAAGAACTAGGACCAAATCCGCTTAGAGATAGATTAAAGGAATATAAGGTTGCATATAGGGAGGATAAAAAAAGGAAGATAATAGCGCAGATAATTAGAGGAATAGCAACCGCATTAGATATTGAACCTGCTAGTTTGGGAGAAATTGAAGCAATAGACACCTATTCTCAGATAACTATCGACGAGAAGAAATGCGATGGGTGCAGAGCCTGTGAATCTGTATGCGAATATGATGCAATAAACTTTGAGGAAACCGACGGAAAATTAAAATTTAAATACAACGTTGAAAACTGTATTCTTTGTGGGATTTGTATAGAAAATTGTCCTAAGGATGCCATATCAATAAAAAACATACTCAATCTTCAAGCTTTAGCATCCGCAATACCTATTACACAAGCAATTCTTCAGATGAGGAAATGCGAGCTTTGCGGAAAATATTTTGTTCCAGAAAAGATGGTAGAATCCCTAACAGGTAAAACTGTTGTTCCGGAAGCTCTCAAATATTGTCCTAACTGTAGAGTTTATATCAGTGCAAAAAAACTGCTTACCGTCCTTACGCGAAGGTTTTAAATATTAAAAAATGTGTAGGTTATCCTATGGAAGCTATATACGGTAATCTTAAGAAATGGAGAGAAATCTACAAT
Organism: Candidatus Hydrothermarchaeota archaeon; assembly: GCA_964610485.1. GTDB lineage: Archaea > Hydrothermarchaeota > Hydrothermarchaeia > Hydrothermarchaeales > CAZSVW01 > CAZSVW01. The sequence goes on from CAZSVW010000074.1 coordinate 1,534, forward strand.
TATGAAGTTAAAAAAGATGTTACCAATCAAAAAAAGAAGAAGCTTACTCCAGAGAGATATTTTAATGTAAAAAGACCAACATTTGGAAAGCTATCCCATGACGATTCTAAATATGTAAGGACTTTTAGGATGGTTTCGTATGGAATGCTTGAATATAGCCCCTCTTTAAGAAGTTTAATCTTGCGGGATGCCGGATATAATCTTGCTCAAAGATTTGTTAAAAAGGGTAAAATAAAAAGCCTAGATGACCTTCCGGAGGTATTTTTTAAACAAAAGATAGGTCTATTTGATATCGTTAGAGAATCCCTAAACAGGATGGAAATCAATATTTATGAATGCATAAGTTGCTATGACTCTCCAGTAATAGGGAAGACACTCTGCGATTTTGAGGCAGGTCTGATTCAGGGTGCACTGGAGAAGCTTATAGGTCCCAATATTACTAAGGAAGTATATTGCTGTGGACTTGGAAATTCCTTTTGCGGATTTGAGGTTTTATTTGAATAAATAAAACATATGGCATTCTTAATTATTCAGCCATCAAGCAAGTGTGATGGAGCATGCCTATCATGTAAAGCAAATGAGTTCGGCAATTCCGCTATGCTTCCTTTGGAAGCACTAGAAAACATAGAAAATTTGCTAGGAAACTTTAAATTTAGAAACTGTTACTTGATATGTCCTAATCCTCTTTTTCATCCGAAAATAGAAGAGATTATAAAAATAAGTAACGAAATAAGTAAAAATACAACTTTGTTCATGCCTATATCAACGATAAAGAATTTTTTAAGGAGAGAATATCTGGGAAAGGCTGACTATATTTCTCTTTTTATCCCTTCATATAGATATGCCAAGGCAAATATTGAAATGGTAAAAATGCTCATATCTCAAGGGATTGAAAATATTGAAGCCTACATTTTTTTTGACCAGAACACCGATTTTATGGAAACTCTCTCTATAATTCAGTTGTGTCAAAGATGCGGGCTTAAAATAACTATAGGACCAGTATTTTATTCATCTCCAGCAACAAGCAGATTTGTGGAATATCTGGAAAAAAGAAAGGACGTTGAAATAGGACTTCACTATGGTAAAAAATATTTTTACAATGCACGGAAGGTTTTTATTGAAGACTATCCCGTTACTATTCTCACATCCTGTTCTACGGAATGTAAGTCTCTATACATAGATGTAAATGGAAAGCTGAAAAAATGTATAAACGACAGAAGTATGGGTATAGATTATGAAGAAGCAACGAAAGAGGACCTTAGGAAGCTCATTTTTTCTCCATGTCCTATGAAGGATGATAAAATGAGATTATCTCCCCGTATACAGATATCCTTCGTAGCAAGAAATGGAATAGAGATTTCTGGAGAAATTCTTGAACTTCTTGAATTTATATATTGGACAGGATCCTTTCGTGCAGCTTGTAGATCACTTGGTGTTTCTCCCTCAACCTATTGGGAAAAGACCAAGAATTTGGAGAGAAAATTGGGAGTTAAATTATTTACTTCAGTAAAAGGTGGAAAGAAAAAAGGTTCAACCATTTTAACAGAATTTTCCAAGAAACTTCTGGAGAGGTATAGGGAAGCAAAAAAGAATACCCTCATATCCTTCTATAGATAGACAATGTTCTATTTACCGAACACGACATCTTTATTTATTTTTTAAGTTAAGTTATTTTCGGAGTGATGATTATGCAGGCTGAAAAGATGATAGTTTATATAGACCCTGAGAGGTGTACCGGATGTAGGTCTTGCGAAATGGCATGTGCGATAGAACATTCTGAAAGCAAAAATTTGTTCACAGCAATTTCAGAAAAACCTATTCCAAAACCAAGGATTAAAGTAGTTGTTGCTGATTTTTTCAATGTTCCAATGAGATGTCAGCACTGTGAGGATTCCCCATGTATTGAAGCTTGTCCTACCGGTGCGATATTTAAAAGCGAAGAAGGTTTTGTAATTATGAACCAAGAGGATTGCATAGGCTGTTTGATGTGCGTGATGGTCTGTCCTTTTGGGCATCCATATTACAGCACTGAGTATAAATCAATTGTAAAGTGTGATTTTTGCATAGATAGAGTCAAAGAAGGGAAAGAACCTGCATGCGTTTCTGCTTGCCCAACCGGAGCACTTAAATACGGGAATTTAAGCGATATACTAGATGAAATTAGGAAAAAAAAGGCAAAATTGATAATATCTGGGCTTAAAGTTGAGGGACTGGTATATACTAAACAAGTAGAGGAGAAAAAAGAAGAAAAACTCAATTTGCCAGACCTAAAAAGGATGTATTCTCAAGTTAGTTGGTATTGAGAGGTGGGAATCATGGATTATATTAAATATAAAATTTTAGCAAAACAGATAAGTCAAACTAAGGGAGTAGCCGAACTTATTGAGAAGGCTGAAGATGAGGACATTGAGCTTGTTTGGCACAGATTCCTGAAACAGCAACCTCAATGTGCCTTTGGTCAGCTCGGAGTTTGCTGTAGAAACTGTAATATGGGGCCTTGTAGGATAGACCCCTTTGGTACGGGAGCCACAGCAGGTATATGCGGAGCAACTGCTGACACAATAGTTGCGAGAAATATATTAAGAATGATAGCAGCGGGTGCTGCTGCCCATAGCGACCATGCGAGAGATATAGTGCATGTGTTTGAAGGTACTGCAACAGGCAAATTCAAAGATTATACGATAACAGACAAAGAAAAGTTGAGAAACCTTGCAAAAGCACTTGGAGTTGATGTTGAAGGAAGAAAAGATGAAGAAATAGCTATTGAAGTTGCAGAGATTCTCAAAAAAGATTTTGGGAAGGTGGATGAGGAGCCGATGGCGTTAGTTAAAGCCCTTGCTCCAGAAAGAAGACTTAAGGTTTGGGAAGAAGCAGGAGTAATGCCGAGAGCTGCAGACAGAGAGATTTGCGAATGTATGCACAGAACGCACATGGGAGTGGATGCTGACCCGACAAGCCTCCTTTTACATGGTGTTAGAACATCACTTTCAGATGGATGGGGAGGCTCAATGACAGCAACGCTATTAAGCGACGTTCTCTTTGGAACTCCAAAGCCTATCAAATCTACAGCAAACTTAGGTGTATTGAAAGAGAACATGGTTAATATAATAGTTCATGGTCATAATCCTATACTCTCTGCAAAGATAGTAGAAGCTGCTTTAAGCGAGGAAATGCAAAAACTTGCAAAAGATAATGGGGCTGAAGGGATAAATGTTGCAGGAATGTGCTGCACCGGAAACGAGGTTCTAATGAGAATGGGAGTACCGATCGCAGGGAACATGCTAATGCAGGAACTTGCAATTATAACCGGAGCAGTAGAAGCTATGGTAATAGATTATCAATGCATAATGCCTGCAATAGTGGATGTTGCGCAGTGCTATCACACCAAAATTATAACAACTGAGCCAAAGGCTCATATTCCCGGGGCATTACACATAGAGTTTGACCCAGAAAGAGCAGATGAAACCGCAAAGAAGATAGTAAAAGTAGCGATTGAAAATTACAAAAACCGACCAAAAGAGAGAGTGCGTATTCCAAAATATAAGATGGAACTCTTAGCAGGGTTTAGTGTAGAGGCTATATTAAATGCGCTTGGAGGGTCTTTGGATCCTTTGATTGATGCTATAAAGGATGGAAGTATAAAAGGTATAGTTGGTATCGTAGGTTGTGTTAATCCGAAGGTAAAACACAACTATAGTCATGTCACACTGGCAAAGGAGCTGATAAAGAGAGATGTTCTTCTTGTTGGAACTGGATGCTGGTGCATAGCTGTGGCAATGGAAGGTTTAATGACTCCAGAAGCTTCTAAATTAGCTGGACCTGGACTAAGAAAGGTCTGTGAAGCTCTTGAGATACCTCCTTGTATCCACATGGGTTCCTGCGTTGATTGTTCTAGGATTCTAATTGCACTGGGTGCAGTTGCAGATGCTCTTGGAGTTGATATATCAGATTTACCTGTTGCAGGTTCTGCACCTGAATGGATGAGCGAGAAGGCAGTTTCAATAGGAACTTACTTTGTTTCCAGTGGAGTGTTCACTCACTTAGGAACAGTTCCTCCAGTTCTTGGAAGTCAAAAAGTAACAAAGCTATTAACCGAAGATGTAGAAAAAATAGTTGGTGGAAAGTTCTATGTAGAGCCTGATCCGGTTAAGGCAGCAGAAACGATCTACAATGTTATAATTGAAAAGAGGAAAAAGCTAAACCTTCCATTGTAAAAAATGAAGATACTCGTTGCAGGTAAAGGCGGAGTGGGAAAAACTACGATCTCCGCTCTACTTTCTTTTTTACTTTCTAAAAAAGGAAATAATGTTCTAGCTTTAGATACAGATTCTGTTCCAAATTTAGCTCAGAGCTTAGGGATACCCTACGAAGAAGCTGAAAAAATCATTCCCCTATCAAAAAATGAAGAGCTGGCAAAGGAGAGGACCGGAGCGAGTCCTGGAGAAGGTTGGGGTGTTCTGTTTTCGCTTACACCAAAGGTAGACGATTTGGCAAACAAATATGGAATAAAAATAAACAAAAACCTTAAACTCGTTGTCGTTGGGAGTATAGATAAAAGCAAGGAAGGATGTTTATGCCCTTCTATTGCCTTGGCAAGGGCATTTTTAATGCACGTTTTTCTTTCCAAGAAAGATATAATAGTTGTTGACAGCGAAGCGGGTGCAGAAGTTTTTGGCAGGGGGTTAGCTGAAAAATTTAATGTGATGCTATGTGTATCTGAGCCCTCCTTAAAATCTATGCAGATTTCCAAGAAGCTCATAGAAATGGGAATGGAACTAAACATATCAAATATACTTCTCATAATTAATAAAGTTGAAGACATCCTTAGGGCAGCTAATATATACAAGAAAGTTTTCTCAGAAAATATCCCATACAGGATAGTTAGATATGATACTAGCTTAATTAGACTAGAAGATGAAGGTAAGGGAATCAACAAACTTCCACAAGACTCTCCGTTTTATAAAGACGTTGAAAATATTTGTAAAAAGATAATTTCCTTAAAAAAAATGTCAAAAGCTTCTTCTATTTAAATAAAGAGATAAATACAGTAACAATGATGTTTTTATCTTGATTTCTATCACATCGCCTTCCTTCATCTTTATTTTTTTAAAGGTTTGAAAACT
>CAZSVW010000075.1:0-6257 GCA_964610485.1 Candidatus Hydrothermarchaeota archaeon
AGATCGCCAATAAATGAAGCACATTCATCTTCGTTTCCAGGAGGATTGACAGTGTCAAAGGATATGAGTTTCCGCGCTAAAAACACAGCGTCCACCTGATACGCCATTCTATGATATTCCCCTTGTGTGCTATATATTCCTTACTACGAGGTCTCTCACAACACCTTCTGGGTTCACTGGATCAATTTGGACCTGTCTTTTTTCCTCCCCTAACACTGTTGCGCATGCTAGTACGGGTTTGCCATCTATTCTTATTGAGCACCTCTTGCATGAAGAGTGATTACAGGTGCTGTGCTGCAGAAATGTCAATGAGGGGTCAAAATCTCTCGCAATCTTTTCCAACAGAGCTTTAACCGTAATAGCCTCTCCCGTTATTCGAACTTCATAATTGTCATAATAAGGTATTTCATCTGTTTCCGGATCATATCTGAATACCTTGACGATCATAGAAACTCCTTTCTCAAATAATGGGGTATATCCTTGTATTTATTGCGTGGGGGATCTAGTACAGAAAAGTCTGGTACCTTCCTTGAGATGTGGATTTCATTCTCGGACAGAGAAACAACGTTTCTATAAAGAAAATTAGCGTTATCAACCTGAGGAAAATCCCGCCTGAGATGAGTACCTCGGCTTTCTTTCCTATGCAATGCACTCATTAAAGCCGCTTCCAAGCAGAGGGATATGTTTCTTTGTTGCAGATAAACCAAAAATTCAGAATTATATTTCAAGCTGTTGGTGTGAAGTGCGACAAGTGGAAGTTCATCTTTTCGCATTTCTCTTATTGATTTCAAGCTGCTGTTAATCGCATCTTCCGATCTTAGTAGCCCTAGCCCAGAGTCAGCCACTTTACTGATCTTCTCTTTCAAAATGTAGACATTTTCACTCGAGTTTTTACTGTTTGACAGTAACTTCCCAAACAGTTCGCTCTTCACGTAGCTTAGGTATTCTGAGTCAAGAGGAGCCTCTGAAGCCTCTTTTGCATAGCGTGATGCCTCAACACCGGCTCTATGTCCCTGGACAAGCATCTCAGTAAGCCCACTCTCAACTCGAAAGGCCCCATAAAGCCCACTCGATGCCTCTCCACAGGCGTAAAGCCCCTCGAGGGTAGTTTTCATACTCTCGTTTATAAGTATCCCTCCCATACAGTATTCGCTACTAATCCCAACCTCCCAAGGTTTTCCTTGTTTGACAAGTTCATGCAAAGGCCGAATATTTTCGCTCCGAAACCGCCATCTGTTCTTATACAATAACTTAAGAAGCATATTCACTTTTACGAGCGATTTCATATATTGTAACCAGGCTATTCCCGAAAAGTCCATCAGGAGACCTCCCAAATTGGAACCCCGGTCATTGCATATCTCATCACTCCAATAGAAGAGATGAATGAGCTTCCAAAGCCTAGAATTATGCCCTAATTCCAATATCTCGGGTGGGATTTTTTCAATAATATTCTCTCCAAGTGAATTCTTTACCTTGGGCTCAGCCAGATTAGCTGCGAACCAAACAAACGGATAAATAGAACCTTTCAATTGTGGAGGATGAAGGCAAACACCTGGCAAGAATAGCTGAAACTCCATATCTGCCAATTTCGCTCCAGCCCTTAGAGCCATACCTAATCCGTCTCCGCTTGAATCGATACTGGTACATTTAAAAGAATAAGGTTGAAACCCACCCGAGGCGACTATCACTGCCTTGGCACGAACAATGTAAAGTTCGCCTGTGAATACGTTCAACGCAATAGCACCATTTACCCTGTCACCCGCCTTAAGCAAATCAAGCGCTACCGTGTCCTCTAAAATCTCAACGGAGGGATTCCTTCTCACACTCTCTCTCACTACAGCCCCAGTGGTACTGTTTGAGACGATCCACCCTGCAGGAGGACGAAACTTCACAGTTTTTTTTAATTCCTTTGCAATACGTAGAAATTCGTAGACCCTCTCACCCCCTTCTTCAACGAACTGATGAACTAATGGCTGCTCATTCAAATAAAAACCCGACTTCACTATTTTTTCAAATAATCTGTCTCTTGTTACTGACTTATCCGCTCGTTTTTCTCCAAGAGCGTACGCCGTTTCGCCATCAATAGAAAAATTAGATATGGAGATGGGAGCATTGCCACTTCTTCCTACTTTACCCTTACAAACCATGTATACGCTCATACCCTCTCGAGCTGCCGTTACAGCTGCGCTCGACGCAGCTCCTGAACCACCTATCACGAGAATATCTGTTTTTAATAAAGACTTTTTATCTAGTACGAAATCCATGTTGGCTTTCTTGCTAGCAGATTATTCTTATATTCTTTGCAAAAAACGGGTTGGCACAGCCCCTAGAGAAAAGTAAAGGTTAACATAAGACTATTTGCACGCCTTTAAAGCCTTATCCTGTACAAAAAAATAAGTTTAATATAGACACCTTTCCTGTTCCCGAGAAGAAGGAAACAAAGAAAACAGTCAATCCACCCTACAATTTTAACTAATTTATACGAAATAAATTGACAAAGTAAAATAATATTATATAATTTAATCTAATAAATTTAACAGGGAATCCTTTAATTATGAATTATCGTGTAAGAGAGCATCTTAGTGAGGTAGTTTACCTCCAAAAAAAGATTTCTTAAACCTTTATACTGTGTCTACCCACAACTGGATGGGGAGACCAAGTCTCAACGATCTTGAACAAAGAGGCTAGAATTTTGAGGAAAAGCCTCTTAAGGAGATAGACTATGCCTATTCAACTTACGAGTACAACTTTGAGTCAATTCATTCAGCTTCCCCCGAATATAGCCCTTAGCCGAGTGCTCCCACGTCGGCTACTGAAATTCCACGTCTACCTCCTAGGCTTAATTTATTATGTTTTCAACGGAAATGAAAGATCGACTGTATTAAGAACGGTCAAGCAGATGTTTGGAAAAGATACATCCAGACCCCATCTCGCGGGCCGGATTTTCAAAGGAATTTTCGATCACTATTACGAAAAATTGATCATGGCTCACCGACCTCTAGAAGAAGTCGCCGCATTACTTAAGGATAAAGTAAGAATTGAAAATGAGGAGTGGTTACGACGCGCCAATTCCTCTGGTAAAAGGATATTAATGATAACGGGACACTTTGGTGCAGTCGAATTCTTGCCTTTCGTGCTATCCCTTGCTGGTTACAAAATAGCAATTATTCTTAATCTGAGGCCAGGGGCGAGAAAAAAAGAACTTATTAAAAGGGCCAATAAGTACAATCAAGTTATTATAGACATAAATGATAGTGGCGCTTTGCTCTCTGCAATAGCAAGTATTAAACAAGGCAGAATCTTTATCACTTTCTGTGACGAATTTGAGCATTGGAGACCTCATCCTCAACAAGAAATTTCTGTGCTCAATAGTATTGTCCCTGCCGATAGGACTATCAATATTATATATCGCCGGACCTCCCCCTTTGTATGTATGGCCCTCATGCTCAGGGAAGAGCGAGGATACGTACTCAATATTCAGCCTATACTCGACACTGGCGGAAAAGGCGAGTTCGCTTTGTCGTCTCGTGTGTGGCAAACTTTGGAAGACTGGATCAGGAAGTACCCGGAACAGTGGTATCAATGGAACAAAGTAGCCGAAGGCCTTGCCACCTACCGATTAAATGAGCGGTAAGATGAGGATAAGAAGCATTAAGCTGCTTTCCCTAAGGATACCTTTTAGAACCGAATTTTCCCACTCCCTATCAAATCGCTCGCAAACAGAATCTATTGTAGCCGTAATAGAAGCCAGAGATGGAATTCGGGGATATGGCGAAGGAGCCCCCAGGTCATATGTAACGGGCGAATCCCAAGAGCAAAGTATTGCGGCTGCAAGGGTAATGGCCCGTGAGCTGTTTGGCGCGGAAATTCACTCTTTTGAACAAGTTAAAAGACTCCTCGCGGAGTTGGGCAGTACGAAGGTCGCAAGAGAAAATCCAGCAGCGTGGTGCTCTCTTGAGTTAGCAATGTTAGACCTATGGGGAAAGAAAGAGAGAAAATCTGTATGGCAGTTGTTTATTGATAAACCGAAAGTGACGAAGCTCGCCTATTCTGCCGTTATTCCACTAGTCAAGAAAGAAAAATTGTCACAACTTCTGAGTCTAGTTAAGGAACTGTCAATATCTTTCGTAAAACTTAAGGTTGGCAGACCTGTTGATCAGACCATAAGGAACCTTGCTGCTGCAAGAGAAACCCTGGGCGATTCCGTTAGCATCAGACTAGACGCTAATGGCGCTTTTACAGTGTCCGATTGCATCAATTTGCTAAATAACACATCGGAAATAAAGCTGAGCGCCATTGAACAGCCAGTGCCAAAATACGATTTGCTTGGCTTGAAAAAAATTGCCAGTGTGAGCGATGTTCCTATAATAGCCGATGAATCTTTATACGCCGTTGAGGGAGCTGAATATCTGATCGATAACAACATATGTCATGGCATAAATATCAGGATCTCGAGCTGTGGAGGTCTAATCAGAGCCTTACAGCTTTTCAAAGAGGCAAAGAAAGCAGGTATGATTTGCCAATTGGGGGCCCATGTAGGAGAAACCGCAATACTGACTGCTGCTGGACGTGCCCTTACAGCCGTTGTTGGAACTCCAAAATACCTCGAGGGCGCAGCGGGGACATATCTTCTCCTCGAAGACGTTTCAAACGAAAATATTTCCTTCCAGAAAGGTGGATACGGGTCTATTTTCAGAAAGGCAGGATTAGGTATTACTGTTAATCATGACGTCATTTGCAAACGAGGGACCCTCTCTTTCTCAATCCAATAGATCCTAATCAAAACGTCAAATATCCGCCACTTCGGACTTTTCTCAAGCCTGCAAAGTATTCTGCCGATACAAAATATACGGAACTATAACAAGTTAGCAAGCATACTCTTGCTGGCTTAAACCTTGCATAAAACTAATTGCACTCAAGAACACAGTTTCTCGGCGAGGGAGGTAAAGTCATGTTAGCATGGGTTCGGAAAAAAATGGAAAGATCAGACAACCTCGTTTCCGAATCAGCTTTGTCTTCGTGTCAACGCAACGCGGCTAGATTAGACAAACGGAAAGCTGAGAAGATCGTAAATCAGTACGGAAAGGCCCTAAAAGCAGCTAACAAACAACATGCCAATAAAGTGTTTCGGATCATTTCAAGAATGACACGGGATTCTGAATTATATGAAGAGATATGTGAAAATCTTGAAAAAAACCACGGGTATTATTTTGCAATCTTTTCCCACAAAGTGGACAAATCGCTCCTTCCCTATCCCAAAGAAAAAATAAAAGAGGCTATCGAAATGCTTCTCAGGTTTGAAAAAGATGTTGATAATATAAAGCTCCTGAAGGCAGGGCTTCAGTACCTGAATTTCTTTGACTAATGAAAATCGATACGATTTTCGAGTGGGGCATGTACCCCAAGAAAACTCCTCGAAGGTAAGATGCTGGTTGACCTTAAATATACAGGTGAACACTCAGAGGTTAGTCCTGAGCCCTGTCTTGATACCATTTCACTCTCTTCCGGCGGCCCAGACAAAAAACCCATGGCCCGGGAGGTAAGCTGCACTAATTTTAGAGGCCTTTTACAATATCTGCGGAAAAATTATGGCGAAGAAGCTGTTAAGAAGGTAACAGCCGACCTTCTCAACAATGAAAATTATCTAATCGCTGACAAGTATGATCCTACAAAAATTACGCCTGTCAAGGAAGAACACCTCACCGACCCTGCCTATTGGGTCTCCAATGAATTTTCTTTGAAATTGCTGAATAACGTAAAGAGAGTTATTAGGTCTCCTGAGCCTCTTTTTTTGGCAGGCCGAGGAGCAGTTAGAGAAAACTTTTCGAGAACAGTGCTCTTTATAAGCAGAATTGTTACTCCCCGATTTCTCTTCAAACAAGCACAAAAGATACACTCACGATTTAATCGAATTAAGGAGATGAGCATCGTTGAATACGATCAAAACTCCATCACAATTCAATTTAATTATGTGCCTGGTATCAAAAGGACCAAAGATGCTTGCGAATGGAATAGAGGAATCTACGTGGAAACACTCAACATTGCAGGCTTAAAAAACGTCAAATGCGAAGAAATTGAATGTGTTATAGACGGTTCTGAAAAATGCGTTTTTCGATTAACTTGGACAAAAGCAAGTGTCTTACAAAGATTGTTTGGTGTAGTCTCGAAGTTAGTCTCTCATTGGCTTGCTCGAGAATTGGTCGCCGAATACGAGGAATCAGTTCGAGACAGGGATGCCCTCATTGAAAAACTCACTG
>CAZSVW010000076.1:0-2875 GCA_964610485.1 Candidatus Hydrothermarchaeota archaeon
TTCGCAAAGACCATTATTGAGGCTGACATTGTCCAGCTTGAATGGTGGTGTCACCCAAAAACTTTTGAGTTTCTGTGTCATCATGTTACATCTCCGATTCGTCTTTTAGTTTGGTCTCATAACTCAGGAGTTTATACTCCGACGATTCCTGTGGACCTCATAAAATCTGCTGATCGCTTTGTCTTTACCTCTAGGTGTTCCTTTTCACTACCATACGTTCGACGTTTGGAAGATTGCTACCTCGATCGATTGAGATTTGTGAGCAGTGGAACCGGGTTAATTAAACCCTTGAAACTCCGTCCAAATGCGTACGATCATCCCTCATTTGGATATGTTGGGTATCTAGGTTTCTCAAAGCTCCATCCTGAATATCTTACTATCCTCAATTCGGTGAGCCGACATGAATTCCGGGTTCATCTTTGGGGGGATGGTCCAAACATAATGACTCTAAAAAAGGAGTGCCTAAGACTTCGGCGGCCCAACCTTATTATGTATCATGGTTATGCAAGAGAGCCAGCTTTCGCTTTCTCTACATTCAACACATTACTTTACTTGCTAAACCCCTTGCATTATGGCACTGCTGAAAATTCTTTACTTGAAGCAATGTCAGCTGGTATAGTCCCTGTTGTTCTAAATAACCGAGCAGAATCTGAACTGATCATCAATGGTAAAACCGGCATAATCGTTAGCGACAAGAATGATTTTAGAACAGCCTTAAAAGAGCTTTATAGCAATCCTAGATTTATGGAATACTTGGGCCTTAACGCTCGGGATCACGTTACCAAGAAATATAATCCACACAACATGGCTGAGGGCATGATAAAAGTCTACGAAGAAGTACTCGACTTCTCCAAAACGTCACGAAATTTTTCACAAATTTTTGGTAACGAACCAGCTGATTGGTTCTCCTCCTGCCAAGCCGAGACAGCAGAACATGAGGAGAATAAAAGATACAGTCAATACATTATGATGGAAAAAACCAAGGGTAGTATATGGCATTTCCTTCACTATTTTCCCAAAGATGGAAAGCTTATTGATCTCGCTTATTCAATCGCCAGAAGATACCAGCATGGCTAGAATTTCCTATCTCTCCCACACTCGGTGTCTAGAAATTCTTAAAGGCTTTTGTTCTTGCAAATCTCGACGAGTGGCCCGGAAACCGGATAAACCAGTTATCCTTTACGGCGCAGGAAACCTAGGGAAGCTGGCAAAAGGATATTTTGACCACTTAGGTATCCCTGTCCTCATGATTTTAGATAGACAAAACAAACTGTATCAAAATGATCCATATTGGAAAAAAGTCAACATACTGCATCCTGATGACTGTCCAGTTAATTTCAGGAAGTCATGCTTGACTTGTGTATGCATAGTAACAGCACCTTATCTTGAGATTAAGTCCCATTTAACCTCAATAGGATTTAAGGATGTAATTCATTTTTATGACATTACCGAATCCTATAAAGACCTTCATCCCTTAAACAATGGCTGGCTTTCGGGGCCTTTATCTTCCGTAGACCTTGAGATGATTAGTTATGTGTTTGAGAGATTAGAAGACGATATTTCACGTGCCCATTACTTACAATTTCTGGCCTGGCGTGTAGACAGAAAAGAAATAAGTTTCGATTGGGCTCCAATAAATCCACAAAACAGATATTTCATCGATGAGGTAGCTAGAATAATTAAGGATAACGAGGTCTTCCTGGACGGCGGCGCATGCCACGGTAAAGTCCTTAATGACTTTATTAACCTGACAAATGGTCGTTTCGCGAAGATTTTTGCGGTAGAACCAGATCCCGGAAACCTTAGGGAGTTGGAGGCTAACATACCGATTTTATATCGAAATAAAGTAGAAATTCTGCCATTCGTATTGGGCGAAGAAGAGAGCTACCGGCATTTTTGGGGTGGGTTTGGACAAACCTCGCGGTTAGACGAAGCTTGCGGTGAAAAAGTAAAGGTCGTAAGTATAGACACCTTAGGTCTGAACCCTTCCTATGTAAAACTGCACTTAGAGGGCAATGAACTCTCCTCATTAATAGGAGCAAAAAAAACCTTAGTCTCTCATAGGCCAATAATTGCAGCTACTGTTTATCATAATCACTCAGGTATTTGGAAGACCCAAAAATGGCTCATGGACAATTTACAAAATTACCGATTCTTCATGAGGCTCCATTGCTGGTGCGGTACAGGTGCCGTTATTTATGCAGTCCCTAAGGAACGCATATTAAATGGTTCCTCCTATTGAAAACCTGATAGTAGTATCCAAACGGGTTCTGAGCCAAATACCCAGTTGGCCTTTTGATCAAAATTTTCGCTGTGCAATATACGGAGCAGGATTCTTAGGGACTTGGGCCGTAAAATGGTTAATGGAGCAGAAAATTAACATAGTAGCTTGTTTTGATAGTGATCCTTCAAAACATGGCAAGCAGATCTGTGGGGTTGAGATTCATCCTCCTGAGGCCATTTGCCAAATAAATCCTGACTTTGTTTTTATAACAGCCCGTAGTGACATCAAACCAATTGAGTTATTCCTCATCTCTAACAAGTTACCATGGTGCCTATTCGAAGCGGTCTATGTCGCTATAAACATGCATAGATACGAGCATGTCCATAATTTATTATTTTGCGATAAGCGCTCCAGGGAAACATTAAGAGGGGTACTTTTAGCAAAAATAACCGGTGAGTTGGAATATTGCCAAGAAATTTATACTGGAAATCAGTATTTTTGCCTGCCGCCGTTTTGTGGAAGAGAAAATGAAACCTATGTAGATGCCGGTGCTTATACAGGCGACACAGTGGAACGCTTTATCTGGCAAAATAATGGCGTCTTTAATGCAATATATGCCTTCGAGCCAGCTCCTGCTCAATTTGCCGCCTT
>CAZSVW010000076.1:2885-6248 GCA_964610485.1 Candidatus Hydrothermarchaeota archaeon
TTGGTAAAGCGTAAAGAAAGATTAGTCCAAGAATGGGCACTCACTGAAGATTCCATCTGCGTGGAGCAGACGGCACTTTCAGACCAAGAAATTAATATGATACCTATCGCACCTTCAAACGAACTACCTAATACTGTACTTGTACCCAAAAATTCAGGAGCTATAAAAACAATTAAGCTAGATGATTTTTTAAGAACGAAAAAGGTGACCCTCATAAAGGCTGACATTGAAGGTATGGAGTTATCAATGTTAAAAGGAGCAAAAAGGATCATCTCCTTATGGAAACCAAAGCTAGCGATATGTGTCTATCATTATCCAAATGATCTTCTTGATATTATCCAATATTTGCAACACTTGGTTCCTCAATACAAATTTGCTCTCCGTCACCACTCACCCAGGCAACTGGAAACCGTCTTATACGCTTGGACTCCCTAATCTAATTGTTGTGCTTCAGGTTCTATGCCCGTCCAATCACCATTTACATCACTATTTAAAGCTTTAAACAAAGGGGTAAAAAGATGACCAATAAATTAGTTAGTATTGGACTGCCTGTATACAATGGAGAAAAATTTCTTCGAAGAGCTATCTTATCATTATTAACACAAGATTACGAAAATATAGAATTGGTAATCTCAGATAATGCATCCACCGATGCTACTCCCAAAATATGCCAAGAGTTTGCTAGAGATCCCAGAGTACATTACTTTAGGCAAAAACGGGACATAGGGATGGGAGCGAATTTTCAGTTCGTTCTTGATAAAGCTCGGGGAGAATATTTTATGTGGGCATGTCACGATGATGAATGGTCTCATAATCTTATCTCATCGTTAGTGGCAAAGCTAGAGTCCGACCCGTCGTTGGTGTTAGCTTTTCCCAAAAATAGATTTGTTAGTGAGAGTGGTCAATTTGAAATTGATTGCTCCCGTCTTCCTCAATTGACAGAAAAACTGCCAATCTTGCAAAGGTTACATAATATTCTATGGTTTGAAGAGGGACATCAAAAAGGAAACGCAGCTTTTGGGTTAATTCGAACTAATGTTGCAAAGCGTATTGGGGTACCAATAGTTAATATCCCCGCGTACGGTAATTTTGGAGGAGATCAATTATTCCTTTTTGCCCTAGCCTTCCATGGATTTTTCGCATACGTACCGGAGGCTACCTTCACTAAAATGTACTTTCCAAATAGAGACTATACTCCTGAGCATATATTAGAGCATTTTCACGAGATGCAAGGCTACTTCGCCAGATATCGAGAGATAGTCCTAAACAGCGATTTGAGTGAACTAGAGAAAGACCTCATGCTATCATCAATTTCTGCTAGGGAAACTGTCTGGTATGCTCGCCTGACTAATGCAGCCGGATATTCCGACCTGGAGAAAAAGATAAAGCTGATCTTAAAATACAGTGATCAGTATGGTACACAAGAGAAGGTCCCAACGGAACCACAAACAGATTCAGACTTCTCTAATATTCTTACCTCTATCATAATTCTTAATTACAATGGAAAAGATCACATCAAAAAATGCATTGACAGCATTAGAAGACATACAAAAACTCCCTATGAGATAATCGTCTTTGACAACGCATCTACCGATGGATCAAGGCAGTACCTTAGAACACAGGATGATATTATATTGATTGAGAGCCCTATGAATATCGGCTGTCCTCCGGGCCGTGCAAAGGCAATGGCCTTAGCAAAAGGAGATTATATCGTCCTACTTGACAATGACACAATAGTAACACCGCAATGGCTAACTAAGCTATTAAGTCACATGGTGAGAGATAAGAAAATAGGTATTATTGGTCCACGCTCGAATTATGTCTCCGGGCCTCAGCTTGTTCAAAATTGTTCCTACCGCACAATTTTTGAGATGGAACAATTTTCAAAACTACTGGCTTTAGAAGCTGAAATGACAAACCCATTGACTCCCGTTCTCCGGCTCGTAGGTTTCTGTATGCTTATTCGACGCGACCTAGTAGAAAAAATAGGCGCACCAGACCCAAGCTTTGGAAAATTCGGATTTGAGGATGACGATTACACTCTAAGGGCAAGGATCGCTGGATATGATACTGTGATTGCCAATGACGTTTTCGTGCACCACACCGGAGGGCCTCAAGGAAAAGGGGATTCATACTATTCTCATCTTCTTTTGCATGCTTGGGAAATTTTCAAAAAGAAATGGGGACTACCTATTAATTTACCTTATGGTGCGCTAAATCGAGAATCTCTGTTAAAAAAATCTTTCGACCCAGAACGGGATTACATCCCCTTACCAAAGCTGGGGGAAGTGGAGCCCTATATTTATAAAAGGGAGCAACGCCATAGCTATGTAAGCAAAAACGATCATGATTCTGTTCGAGGAAAAAAGATTTCTCCAGGGCTTGCAAGGGCTATGGCCCCAGCCATAGCTCAATACTATCTTGGACAGTTTGAGGAGGCTGTTCAGGCTTTCCAAAAATTAGTATCGCCTTATGAAGATCTCTTCCAGATTCACATGGCCCTGGGTTGTATGCTGGCGAAAAAAGGCCAAATGAAACAGTCTGTGGAGCACCTCCGGCGCGCCATGCACCTTGAGCCAAATTTCTGCAAGCCCGGCAATGCTCTTGGTAGAGCCCTCATGGCAATAGGCAGAGGCCAAGAGGCCGAGCGTGCCTTTAAAGAGGCCGACAAAGTAAGTCTTTACAGTCTTCAAGCCAAGTTCAACCTTATCTGCTATTACATGTCAGAGGATAAAACCGACCAGGCTATAGAGACCGCTTTACAGGCCTATCACCGCGAACCCAATAACAATAAAGTTATCACGATTCTGGCTCATCTTCTAATATCATCCAAAAAATACAAAGAGGCTGCAGAATATCTACAACGTTATCTGACCTTAGCTCCCAAGGATCCCGATGCATTCCTATTACTCTTCAAGGCCTACTGGGAGAAAAGGGATAGGAAAAAGGCCCTGCAGGTGTTAACGGCCATCAAATCTCTAGCTCAAAAAGACAAAGGCGTATCCGACCGTCTCCTGCCTCTTCTGGAAGCCCATCGAAAGGAAGCGAAGGACCAGGAGGCTATCGATATTATTCTCCGGGCAGCGGAATCTCTTTTCCATAACCTGACCTGGGAGGATGATTTCTCCGTTGACTTTTTAGTAAAGGAAGACATCCTGGAGGGTCTTTACGAATTCGCTAAGACCCTTTATGAAGGTAGTCACTCCGACGAAGCTTTTATCATCTATAAAGAACTCAACAGGCTCGCACCTGATCACGCCTTAGTGCATAATGATTTGGCCACCATTTTGTGGGATAAGGGTGATATAGAAGCCGCACTCAAACACATCTCCCAGGCAGTCAAATTGAATCCCTGGGACAAAG
>CAZSVW010000077.1:0-6155 GCA_964610485.1 Candidatus Hydrothermarchaeota archaeon
GCTTGTTTACTCTTATTTCCTCTTCGCAGTAGAATTTTCTTTTTTCTAAGGTTGTGAAATCAAGAAATCCAAAATTTACAGGTTTTTTCACCTTATATGCATATTTGCCCGTGAGAAAAACCCAAGAAATGTGTGTTTCTTTTATCCTTATTTCTCCTGAAACTGCCTCATCATACGTTTCAGGTTTTCTCATGGCATCTAAAATTTCATTTTGAGCTATATTAGACCTTTTTTCTCCAGCATTTTCCATACATATTCCCTCTTGCTGAATGTGAGCATATTAAAGTATTTTTTGCATTCATCATAGTCGAGAGAATTTACAAATTTTATTACTCTTGCTTCTTCTTCTAGATGGGGAAATTTAGAGATGGCAGTTGGTACCATTTCTTTTTTTGTTATCAAACTGACGTATATTAAACTCCTCGCAGCTAATAATTTCTCTTTTTCCCCAGGCTTACTGATATGCATCATTCTAAGTGTAAGTATATCGCTAGGGGACAGCGCATGTTTCATTTTCATAAGTTTTTTTGTGGGTTTTTCAAGTAAAAAAAGCCTTTTAGCTCTTAGGTAGTTTGCTAATGGAAAATGGATATATCCGGCTTCAACATAGATACTCGAGAAATTTAATTTCTTTATTTCACTTGCTCTCATTTTGTCTCTAAGTTTTATTCTTGATGCATCTTTTTTAGCGAATTCAACCGTAGCCTTAACTGCATCATCAAAATTACGTGAGCTTTCATAGAATTTAAGTAAAGACTGAAAAACTTCACTTTCTTTTCTGTATACAATGCCAAGTTCTGGGTCGTTTGAAAGTTCCTCTGCATCAGGTTTTTCTTTATCAATTTTTTTATAAATTTTTTCTAAGATTTCTAAGTAAGGCTCTATTTGCAAGATTTTCTTCCCTTTTTTGTTTAATTTTATTAGTAGTCGATACAATCTCATAGAAAATTCAGGAAAAGGTGGATAAACCTCGTCTATGTATTTGTCTATGTCTAATTTCCCTTCAAGCATTGCATTAAACTTTGGATTGGCCGGTTCTTCTAAAACAATTGCTTCGTGTTTTTCCATTTCTCTCCGCATAAATTCTAAAGCCTCTATCCTATGTGAGGAGAAGGCGACGATTACTTTTCCCATGCTAAGATAAATTTCTTAAGTTTTTGAAAGATAAATATAACGAAAGTATGAAAAGAAAAGGTGTTGCGGATCTGCCACTACATAGTGGTAAATGTCCTCGTTGGTTATTTGAGAGAATGAAAAAGTTAGCTAAAGCTGTAGTGGAAGTACTGATATATGAATACGGAACAAACGAATTTCTTAAAAGGATATCTAATCCCCATTGGTTCCAGTGTTTTGCATGCGTGCTTGGCTTTGATTGGCACTCTTCTGGTACTACCACCACAACATGTGGGGCACTAAAAGAAGCACTTTCTCCAGAAGAACATGGAATAGCTGTAGCTGGAGGGAAAGGCAGAGCGTCAAGAAAGGCTCCAAAAGAGATAGAGAATGCATGTGAGGTGTTTTCCTTTTCTACAAAGAGAACAGAAGAATTGAAAAAGAAGAGTTTACTTGTGGCAAAGATAGATAATGCCTGTATTCAGGATGGATATGAGCTGTATCATCATGTTTTTATTTTAACTGAAAAAGGAAAATGGGCAGTAATTCAGCAAGGAATGAAAGGAAATTATGCACGAAGATATCATTGGCTTTCGTTCAACATTAGGGACATTGTTGAAGAGCCCCACTCTGGTATATGTAGCGAAAGATTAGAGAACAGGGTAATGGATTTAACTTCACGTATAAGTAGGGAGACCAGAAAAGCAAGTTTAGACATCGTTAAAGAAAATCCAAGGTTTGTTGTTAGATATTTTAAGCACCAATATGGGCTGGAGGATTACCTTTATCTTCCTCCTCGCCACAGAATTCTTGATGTAGATTTGGATAAGAGAAGTTTGAAAGTTTTGCTCATGGCTTACGAAATTCAACCGAGCACTTATGAAGAGCTTCTTTGTATTCCCGGGATGGGGCCAAAAAAAATAAGGGCGTTATCTCTTATTGCTCAGTTATTGTATGGTACAGAAATAAGTTGGAAAGATCCTGCTAAGTTTAGCTTTGCTCATGGTGGTAAGGACGGTTATCCTTATCCCGTCGATATAGAAACCTATGAGAATTCTATATCTATTTTAAGAGAAGCCATATCACAAGCAGAGGTAGATAGAAAGGAAAGACTACTTGCATTACGTAGGCTTGAAAAACTTACAGCTGATAAGTTTTAGATTTATTTTATTTCTTCTTTGTTTAAATAGCAGCAGGGATCTTCTTCCCACATGTCTCCAAAAAAGCTTTCAGCCCTCACTCTACATCCGCCACACAGATTGTTGAATTTACATTCTTTACACCTGCCTTTCAGGTATTTTGTCTTATTTCTAAGCATATATAAGAGTTTATCGTTATCTTTCCAAATTTTGCTGAATTTTTCTTTTTTTACATTTCCTACAGTATAGTGGCTCCAAAATTGGCAGGGATGGACATTTCCTAGATGGTCTATGCATGCGAATTTTACTCCGGCAGAGCATCCTCCATGCATCTCCAAAAGCTTTAGGACTTCCTCGCTCCTTTCTGGTGAGTTGGTTTTAATATAATTATATAGATAAATTCCGTCTGCGTGATTGTCTGTTGTGAGAATTTCCATTTTCGGATAGTTTTTAGCCTTCTCTATTAGCATATCCATCATTTTCCTTCTTTGGTTATTTGTTATATCTAAATCAATTATCTCTCTCCCTCTACCAGCATATACCAAGTGATAGATGCAAAATCTATGCACTCCCTGATTTGCCGAGAAATCTATAAGTTTTGGAAGCTCATTGTAGTTTTCCCTATTAACAACAAACCTAACTCCGGTTTTTATTCCAGCATTTAGTGAATTCTTAATGCCTCTGAATGCAAGTTCGAATGCGTCTTTTACCCCTCTAAAGGAATCATGAGTGGTTTTCATTCCATCTAAGCTTACTCCAACATAACTCACCACATTTTTAAGCTTCTTTGCTATGTTTTCATCGATTAGTGTTCCATTGGTCGATAGAACAACCCTCAAACCCAAATTAGCGGCATATTCTGCAATTTCGAAGAAATCGCTCCTTAGGAGTGGTTCTCCACCAGAGAGCAAAAGAACAGGTATCTTACTTCTTGCTAAATCTTCAATCAAAGTGTACGCTTCTTCTGTTGTTAATTCTCCTATATCTCCTTTTTCTCTAGCCTCTATATAGCAATGTTTACATTTGAGGTTGCATTTTCTTGTCATATTCCAGACTACGATGGGTCTGGCTGAGGTTGAAAAGTGTAGCATTTCAGCTGGTATATGACCTGTTTTTTCGTATTTTATTGCTTCAGAAACCGTGGCTTTTCCCAAAAGTAATTTTGTAATACATATCATTTTGCTATCCTCTTGTACGTTTTTTTATATTCCTTTGTGCTGTACATGACCTTATAGCTCTCGAACTCTATCTTATTTAGTATTTCTTTTAATTTTCTATCACATTCCCCTCTATCTTTACAGTGAATTACAAAGTAAATGTTATATTCCCATTTTCCTGGCACTATTTTTCTCTTATAGCAGTGGGTAATTTCCTCAATTTGTGCTAGCGCCTCCCCAATCTTATCAGCTTTTTCCTCCTTCACTTTTAAACAAACAAGGGGGTTATGGAGATACCCAAGCTCTCTGTGTCTAAGCGATGCACATATTCTACGGATTATCCCTTCTTTTTTCATTCTCTTTATCCTTCTAATTACCTCTTCTTCGCTTATTTTCAACTTTTTTGCAATATATAGGTAAGGTCTACTAACTAACGGAAAGTTATCCTGAAGTTCATACAATATTTCCTTGTCTATTTTGTCAAGCATCAAATTTCACCCTTATCTTGTATCTTTTTTCAACAGGCAAATTTAGAATTTCATATTTTTCTTCTAATTTCTTTATAAAATCGTTTATCTCATCAGTTTCTCCTATTACTGTTATCCATAGGTTATATTCCCCCTCTCTCGCATAACAATGGGTTACAAATTCATATTTGCAAGTTTCTTTAGCGACCAAATCTAATTGTTCCTCGGGTACTTTCATTCCAATCAGAGTAGAGGAGAAACCCACTTTATTTACATCTATTCTCAATCCGAATTTCCTTATTATACCCAGTTTTATTAGTCTTTCTATTCTTCTAAAAAGCTCTTCCTCTTCAATTCCGACTCTTTTCGCAATTTCTTTAAATGGTTCTTTAGTTAGTGGAATGTCTTCCTGCAAATTTCTTAATATTTCTTTGTCTTTTTTTTCTAACTTCATTAACTCTCACCCATTTCTATTATTAGTCCTAAAATAAGGAATATTATCCCGATCCAGAGTAAATTTATCATGGGAATTGTTTTAATTGTGATTGGAATTTTAATTTTCTCTTCATGAGGATTGAAACCTTGGAATATCACATATATATCTTCGAGCGGTCTTCTTTTAATCCAGATGTGGGTTACTCTTCCCCACTTACGGTCATCTTCATACCATGCTTTTCCCCTATATATCCCCCTCCCATTATTAAAAATCGTGAAATGCGATTCGACTATCCAGTTATTTTTTTCATTTAAAAAAACTTTAATTTCATCTAGGGATATAGAATATTTCCCGAACTCCTTAGGAGTTCCAAGTTCATCGGGGTATTTAAAGGTGATGGTGTAAGTGTCCTCAAATGAAGTGCTTACGATCGCTCCTATGAGTATGAGTATAAATCCAAGATGAGTTAGATGCACTTTCCTTGCTTTGATACTTTTGATTAGGGGTATGCTAGATATTACGAGAATAGATAGTAAAAACAGTGCCATTTTATTTTTTAGAGGGAGTACCAAAGATAGCAGTGCTAGAGAAAGTATTAAGCCATGAGATTTTTTCTTCGATGTACAATAGAAAAGTAGCGATACAAGCATTATAACAAAAGGGTAACACCAAAAATTAAAGAATTCTTTTGATACCCTTATTTCTGTTCCATAAAATTTTAAAAATATCGGATAGGTTATTCCGAAGAATGAGATAAATGATAAAATGCAAAAGATTAGAGTAGTTATGTAGAGGTCAATACTTTTTTTGTTTTCACTTAATTCGTTTAATTTTTCTTTTCTTTTGTATAAGAATAAAGCTGAAATGGCGATTGTTGAAAATATTGCTATTAGTAACACTTGAGCTATCTTTGTTTCTGCAAAAGCATGAACACTTTCGAGTATTCCAGACCGAGTTATAAAGGAAGCATAGAGCACAGCAACAAAGCTCATCATTCCGAGTAGAGGGGAAACCAACCTATATTCTCTTTCTCTTTTAATTGTGTGAAGATAAGCGGTGAGCAAAAGCCATGGAATTAAGGATGAAGTTTCAACGGGATCCCATGCCCAAAACCCTCCCCACCCAAGAACTTTATAACTCCATACCCCCCCAAGTGCTATTCCCAGAGTTAGAAAAATCCAAGCCCATCTACTCCATGGGAGGCTCTCTTTGGCATATTCTTCATAGTCTATCCATAGCCTAAGTAGACAATACGAGAAAACGGGAGTGGTTAATGCATATCCCATGAATATCACTGGGGGGTGGAGAGCCATCCAAGGGTCTAATAGAAGAGGATTCAATCCATTACCGTCAGTAGGAATATACCCACTGGGTATATCAGGAAATTCTTCATATATAGTTTTAAATGGTGAAGAAAGGAAGGTAAGAAAGGTCAGCAAAATGGCATAAGCGAGTGTTATTTGGGCAGCTTTTTCGTTTCTCTTTGCAAGCACGGTTGCGATGCTCATCAGCATACATGCCCACAGTAGGAAAGTTCCCTCTTGTCCTGCCCAGACCGCAGAGATTTTATATATATTGGGAAGCGATAAGTTGCTGAACTTCCAAACATATAGGATTCTAAAGTCAGAAACTAGGAAATAATAAGTTAGGAGAATCATTCCCAGCCAGAGTAGAGAAGAAGAAACGTATAGCCATGTCACTCTCTTAACCTTGTACCATATCATAGCAGAAAAAAGCGAGGAGATTAGTATTATGTTGCCTAGCAGTATACTCCCTCCACTCTTTATTTACTTTTAAGTTGTTCATATTTGCTCGGGCACTTTGTTAACATTCTATAAGCTCT